>JAGCIP010000202.1 GCA_017648525.1 Clostridia bacterium | reverse complement strand
TTTTTTACTATACACTCCGTACCCGAAATAATGGTTAAAACCGTTGCAATTCCAAGTAATATTAATCCCGCAAGATTTAGATAACCGTTAAGCGCAAAATCTCCGCTAACCAAAATCACTACAATTGCTATATCGGTGACGAAAGTTTTAATCTTGCCCGAAAGGTCTGCTGCAATTACCATGCCTTTAGAAGATGCAACCATACGGAAACCACTAACAACCAACTCACGTGCAAGAATTATTGCAACGGCAATACCCGCATAGTTGGGGAGTAAAAGTGCCCCGCCAACCGGAACGAGCATTATAATTAAGGCAGAAGACACCAAAACCTTATCAGCAATCGGGTCTAAAAACTTGCCCAAATCGGTAACTAAATTGTATTTTCTTGCAATGTATCCGTCTAAAAAATCGGTAAATGCGGCAAGCGCAAATATTACCGCAGAGATAGTGAAATGATAAGGTATTGCGCTAACGTAAAACAACGCAACGAATACGGGTATCATTAAAATTCTTAAAACAGTTAATTTTGTTGGTAAATTCATACTCTTTCTCCATATAAATCGTAATCGGCAACTTCGCCGATTTCTATATCGTAATATTCGCCGTAAACGACTTCTTCGCCAGAAAAGAAATAAACCTTTCCGTCTATATCAGGAGCGTTAAAATAAGCACGCCCGTAATAAACCAACCTATCTTCGTCAAACCCTTCGGCAATAACTTTAACGGTTTTGCCTATTAGTTTTTTAAGGTTGTTTTTAACCACCTTTTTCTGCACCGAATAAAGTTTTTTTAGTCTAGCGTTAGCCGTTTTCGCATCAATTTGTCCGTCAAGTTTATAAGCAGGCGTTCCTTCTTCCCTGCTATATTTGAAAAACCCGCAGTTGAATAACTCCGCACTCTTTATAAACTCAATTAGGTTTTGGAAAGCACTTTCGCTCTCTTTGGGAAAGCCTGTAATAAACGTAGAACGAATTGCTATGCCGTCAACCTGTTCTTTTAGTTTATTTATCAAGTTGAGATAGCCTTGCCCCGTGCCCTTTCTGTTCATAAGTTTAAGAACTCCGTCGTCTGCGTGTTGCAAGGGAATATCTAAATATTTGATAAGTTTGGGGTTTGTTTTTAATTCTTCTATCAACTCGTCGGTAATATTTTCAGGGTAGCAATATAAAAGCCTAATACTGCCGATATTGTCGAGAGCGGAAAGGATTTTTATAAGTTCAACCAAACTACTTTGCGGTTTTAAGTCGCACCCGTATCTAGTAAGGTCTTGCGCAACTAAAATCAATTCTGCAATGTTGCCGAGCCCCTTGGCTTCTTCTACGAGCATCTCTTTTTCAACCGAACGGTATTTACCACGTATGTAAGGTATTAAACAGTAAGTGCAATGATTTGAACAACCGTCCGCAATTTTTAGATAAGCGTAATTTTTTGTGGTAAGAACCCTTTTCGTAGTGCATTCAGTAGACGGTATGCCAACGGCGTTTAGTCTTTGATTTTCATAAATTCCATCTATAACTTGCAAAATTTTATCGTAATCGGAAACGCCCATAAAAGCGTCTACTTCTGGGAGTTCGTCAAAGATTTCCTTAACGAATTTTTGGGGCAAACACCCCGTAACGATTATTTTTTCCGCCAAGCCTTGCTTTTTATATTCGCCCGCAGATAAAATTTCGCCTATCGCTTCTTCTCTTGAACTACGCAAAAAGGCGCAAGTGTTTATTATTATAATTTGAGCCGTTTCGATATCGTTTACGAGAAGATGTCTATCTTTTAATATAGCAAGCATCTTCTCGGTATCAACACGATTTTTATCGCAACCTAACGATATAACGCCTATTCGCTTATTTTCGGTCATAATTTATCCTTGGTTAATCGGGCATTGCGCCAAATCTATTTTCAAATTCTTCACGAGAAAGTAAAACTTTTCTCGCTTTACTGCCTTCGTTTGCAGAAACGAACCCCATTCTTTCCATTTTATCCACCAAACCGCCTGCTCTAGAATATCCTATTTGGAATCTTCTTTGCAACTGCGATATGGAAACTGTTTGAGTGTTAACGGCAAGCCACAACGCCTTTAAGAAAAATTCGTTAATCTCGTTAGCATCTCCTTCGTCATCTCCACCGCTAATAGCCGTTTCTTCTTGCTTGGGGCGGGTTTCTCTATCGAGATATTCTTGTAATTCATCATCAAAGTACGCTTGGTTATTCTCTTTGATATACTTAACGATATTGTTAACTTCACGCCTTGAAATGTACGCCCCTTGATATCTTTCACACTCGTTCATTCCAGAGTTTCTGTAAAGCATATCGCCGTTACCTAAAAGTTTTTCCGCACCACCTTCGCTTATAATGGTGTTAGAGTCGGCAAAACTCATAAGTTTAAGTGCAATTCTTGACGGCAAGTTTGCTTTTATCGTTCCGGTTATTACGTCAACTGACGGACGCTGGGTCGCAAGCACTAAGTGAATACCCGCCGCCCTTGCCTTTTGCGCCAACGCTAATATCCTTGCATCCATTTCCTTTTTGCAAGTTTCCATAAGGTTAGAAAGTTCGTCAACTACAACCACGATTCTCGGCATTTTAGCAACCGTATCGCTCGCAACCACTTCGTTATAAGAATCGATATCCACCACTCCTTCTTGTGATTGGAATTCCTTATAACGTCTTTCCATTTCGTCGTAACACCATTGCAACACCGCAAGCGCCTTTTTGGGCTCTGTTATAATTTCGTCAATCATTAAATGCGGAATATGTTCGTAAGGTCTAAACTCAACCCCTTTCGGGTCTACTAATATCAAGCGCAAATCTTCTGGACTATATCGCATTATCATACTGATAAGCATAAGATTTAGGCACACGCTCTTTCCCGACCCCGTTGAGCCTGCAACCAAATAGTGCGGGCCTTTTGCAAGGTCGTCGGTAATAGAGTTTCCTACTAAGTCTTTACCTATCGCAAATATTAACGAGCCTTTTTTGTCTTTTGCACCTTCTAAAACTTCTTTTAAGCCAACGCTAACTTTTACCTTATTTGCAACTTCTATGCCAACCAAATTTTTGCCAGGAATAGGCGCTTCGATTCTTACGCCTTCTCTAGAAGAAAGTCTCATACGAAGGTCGTCGTCGTATTGCAACACTTTTTTAACGGTAATGCCCGCAGGCATCATAATTTCGTAACGAGTAATAGACGGACCTTGAACGTAACTTTGCGGAATTGCATTTATATGGAATTGTTCTAACGTAGACTTTATTATTTCCATACGCTCTTCGTGATTTTCTTGTTCAACGTTAACGGGTGGCGTATAGGTTTCTAAAAGGTCTAGCGGTGGGCGGAAATATTTCCTATTGATAGGCGGAGCGGGCTTTTTGGGTTTTTCAGGTTCGGGCGCAGGTTGTTCTTGAGTATTTGCACCAAAATCAAACCTACGGCGTTCGCCAAAACCAACACCTCCGTTTCCATCCGCACTTACCCTACTCGTAAAGTCAACAGTAGTTCTCTCTACGGAACTTCCTACGGGTTTTTCTTCCTGCATTTCAACAGTTTCTTCTTTATCTTCTGCAAAGATATTTCTCGCCCTATCATCAGAATGCAATATAGACGGTTTAATTTCTTCTATTTCTTCTTCCGCAGGGAATTCTTCTATAAACGGAATATCATCATTACTTTCTTGAGTCACGGGCGTTTCTTCAATTTCAACACTATCGTTTTCAGTTGAAGAAATCGGGCTATAAACTTCACTATCGTCAACCGATTTAGTTTCGGCATAGAATTCGTCGTTTTGTGCGTATTTTTTCTCAAACGCATCCGCACGCTCAACAGCATCACCGCCCTCAACGGTAAAGTTTTCGCCGTGTTCTATGAATGGAATATCTTCTTCTTTTTCATCTAAAACTTCTTTGTTTTCGCTTACGTTAACGTAATCGGAAACAGTTGTATATCCGTCGGTATTAGCACCGCTAAAATTGTTTTGATTAGAAAGGTCGGGCTTTGCATAAGTATTTACGTTTTCGGTTGAACGCCTTGAGTTATCACGCAAAGCATCAAGGTCTAAAACTGCGGGAGTTTTTATATACTGCAACTTTTTCTCATAATCTTGGCTTATCTTTGGAGCGTCTTTTTCTTCCGTCGTGGTTGTCACTACACCTAAACCACCCGCAGAAAAGCCTAGTTTCATAGACGGACCGTCGTCCTTTTTAAGTTCGTGTCTACTCTTTAATTCAAAGTCTTCAGGATTGCTAATGAATAAACTTTGTTTTGGTGTCTTTACCGTTTCAACGCTACCATCTTGTGCGTTCTCCACTTCTATGGTTGAGTTGTCGGTTTTTACACAAGAGCCCCTTAACTCGTTCTCGCCCCTTGCAGGCTTTTTAGCACCGTTCACAAGCGATTTGACAAAGAAATATATACATACGGCAAAAATAATGCCAAAAACAACGTAACAGCCTACTTCTGTCATAAGCAAACTGAAAGGATGTGCGATTAGTGAAACAAAAAATCCACCGCCCGAACAGGTTGCAATTCCGCCCTCGCTTGCCATTACATAGGCACGCTTAACGTATTCACCATAAGAAAGTCCAGAGCCGTGCATAGTTGCAACGTGAACAACGATTGAAAGGGATAAAAAGCCCAAAGTTAAAAACGTGCGCTCTTTTAAGGAAAAAATAGATTTTTTGTCAAACAACATGCGTAGCCCGATTATACAAAACCAAGCGACAACCGCATAAGCAAAGTAACCGAAACAACCGAATAAGAACGAATTGACGTATTTACCCGGCAAGGAAAAAACCGATTCGCGAGTGATTAAACACACCATAGAAAGGGTGGCAAAAAGTATGAATACCACGCCGAAAGTTTCCTTAGTGAATATCGGTTCTCTCTTTTCTTCATTTTTAGTTTTTCTACCCAAGCCGTTCAAAATTCCACCTCTTAACTTTAACCGTGCATTGCACCTAAAAAGATTATACCAAAATCCTTGACTTTTTACAATGCTTTACAAGAATTTTTTTTAAATATTTAAATAATTTTAAAGTAATTATATAACGGCAAACGAAAAATACGATTTTTATCTAATATAAAGTTAAAGCGCACAAAACTTTATTTTCTAAAGTCTTGCACGCTTTTTTTAATTTTATTTGCCTTGATAAATTAGTCTACCACATTGACCACAGTCTATGATTTCCCCGTTCTTTAACCTGTTAAGTTCAGACATAGGCAGTTCCATATTACAAGCCCCGCACACGTTTCCACGAACTTCAAAAAGCACAGGATAAATCTTATTATTTCTCTTCTTCAAATACCTTTCCATCAACTCGGCGTCAACCTTCCCTTTAAGGTCTAAAAGTTGTTTTTCAATCTCTTCTTTTTCATCCTTAACCGAGTCTTTAAGTTCAGCGTATTTTTTTGCGTTTTCATTGTATTGCGTTTGCGCTACTTTTGTGGTCGCCTTGATGTTGTTATATTCTTTAATTACCGCTTGCAATTCTTCTGAAAGTTTAACGATTTGCGCACCGTAAGCCTTAATTTTGGCAATCAATTCTTCTGCCTTTTTAATCAAGAAAGACGCCTCTTTTTCATCTTGAACACCGTTAAGGCTCTCCGAAACCGCTTGGCTTTGTTCTTGAAGTTTGGTCTGCTCAGCAACCGCTTGTTCGTAAGCCAACGCAAGTTCTCCCGCACGAACGTCAAGTTTATTAACGTTTTCTTCAACGCCTTCTAAATACTTCTTTGCATTGACGGCTTTCTTTCTTTCTTCACTACCTGAAAGTTTCTTTTCGATTTCTCTTAATTTTGCGTCAACCGCTTGATAATCTAATAATGCTTTTATCATATTATCCATCTCCTTTACATAAATCTCTTATCTGCAAAATAACACGCTTTCACGCCGTTCTTAATTTTTTCGGCGCAAAATTCGTAAAATTTATTGAATCCATATTCTTCCGCAACGTAATGCGGTATTATTATAACGTTCTTACCACTTTCCACAAGCGCTAAAAGTTGATGATGCGCAAGGTCAGAAGTCACAATTGTGTCAGCGTAAGTCACCCCGTCTTGCACGGCACTAAGCGCATGCGAGCCACCGCCACCGCAAAAAGACGCAACGACTTTTACGGGATTATTTCCATAAGCAATAACCTTGTCCGTGTCAAGTTTTTTAGCAACGATTTTCTTAAATTCTTCGACGGTAGTCGTGTCGATTGAAAACTCTCTACCGTAACCAACTCTGTCTTCCAAGCGGTCTAAAATCTCAACTTTTTCGCCACCCAAAACGTTAGATAAACACTTATCAATTCCGTTTTTAGCAACGTCTAAATTAAGATGCATTGAAATCACGTTAAGTCCGCTCTTTATCGCTAATAATAGCGCACGATTTGACCCGTTTACGCCAAGGTTTTTTATAGGCTCATATATGGCAGGATGATGCGTAACAACCGTGTCCGCACCAAACTCCAAAGCCTTAGAAACCGCATTTTCACTCAAATCTAAAGAGAAAAAAATCTTTTGTACTTTGTCGTGATTTTCAACGATAATTCCGCTATTATCATAGTCGCCACGCTCTATTAAACGACGGCTATATGACAACGGCGCATACTCTTCTAATAAGTTCAAAAATTCTTTTAATTTATACATATTTTTTAAGTTTTTCAAGGCGGGCAGTAATTTCAAGTCTTGTTTCTTGCGATAGATTTTGCACGCTTAAATACTTTTCTAATTTAGATATATTTTGCTTAATTCTTTCCTTAAACGTGGGATTATCGCCACTCAAATTATCCCTGCCAAATTCTATTTCTTCTTGGGTAAGCATATCTTTACCCTTTTTTAATACGATTAAATCGTAAAACTTTCCAGCACTCTTAAACACCCTATCTTTAACGATTTTATAGCCGAACTCAACGGCTGTAGTGCGGGCTTTATCGGGGTTTTTCATGGGCTGAATTACCAAATTTTCGGGCAGTTCAACCGCAGAACTTATAATGGACGAAATTTCTTCTCCACCCATACCCGCAATCAAAGCGACGTCCGCACCGCTCACCTTTTGAAAACCGTTAGAAACCACGCTTTTAGCACGCCCTTCCGCTATCTCGTTTTCTAAAAGTTTTTCCGCTTTCAATAAACATTTTGCGCTTATATCGGCTATAATAACCTTTTCGCTCTTGCCAGAACAAAGCATTGCTTTAGCAATATATCCGTGGTCGCAACCGATATCGGCAAAGACCTTTCCGTTTGGGATTTGCGATAAAATTATTTCAAGTCTTTCGGTCATATTATTGCTTATCTATATAGTCTTTTAAACGTTTAGAACGGCTTGGATGACGAAGTTTACGTAGCGCTTTGGCTTCTATCTGACGAATTCTTTCTCTGGTAACGTTAAATTCTTTGCCTACTTCTTCCAAAGTTCTAGGCTTTCCGTCGTCTAAACCGTAACGCAAACGAAGCACCTTTTCTTCACGAGGGGTGAGAGTGTCTAAAACGCCTATTAACTGTTCTTTAAGCATATTATACGAAACGGCGTCGGTCGGTGCGGTACTTCTTTCGTCTTCTATAAAGTCTGAAAGATGGCTATCGTCTTCTTCACCGATAGGAGTTTCCAAAGAAACGGGGTCTTGCGCAATTTTTTGAATTTCGATAACACGTTCTACTGGAATTTCCATTTCTTTTGCAATTTCTTCGGGTTGCGGTTCTCTACCTAACTCTTGGAGCAATCTTC
>JAGCIP010000201.1 GCA_017648525.1 Clostridia bacterium | reverse complement strand
TCAACGAAAAATTATAAATATAAAAATGCTTGTATTTTTGGTGTCGCTATGCTATAATTTCAAATGACAAAAGGAAAAATTTAGGTCGCATAGGATAAATTATGAAAGAAAAAATTGTTAAAAAAGGCGGATTAAATGAAGATTGTTTAATTTCAATCATAATCCCGTTATATAACAACGAAAGATTTATCGGAAAGTGTTTGGAAAGTTTATTGTCCCAAACGCATGCAAATCTTGAAGTAATCGTCGTGGACGATGCTTCAACCGACCGTTCGCTTTTTGTGGCGTTAGAATACGCCAAAAACGATGCAAGAATAAAAGTTTTACAAGGCAAAAAGTACGATGGCGTTTCCGCTGTTAGAAATGCGGGGATAAAGATAGCCCAGGGCGAATATTTGTGCTTTGTTGACAGCGATGATTACGTCAGCAAATATTATTTGGAAAGTTTGTTAACCGCATTAAAAGATACGGGGGCGGACGTAAGTTGCGTTGGGTTTAGCAACGTTAACGAAAAGCAAAAAAAGAGCCTTTGCAAAAAGTTTGATAAAAATAAGTACGGCGTGGAAGTTTTTGATAAAGTCAACGCGATGGAACTTCTCTTTTCAGGCAGAAAAATAAGGATGAACATTTGGAACAAAATGTATCACAAAAGTCTATTTTTAGGGGAAGATAAAATTCTTTATGACGAAAAAATTTATCACGGCGAAGACGTAAGTTTTTTATATGACGTGTTTATTCGTGCAGAAAAAGTTGCTTTCGTGCCAATAAAGGGTTATGCATATACAAAAAGGAAGGGCTCGTTGGTTCACAGCAAGATAAATTATAGAAAGTTAACCTATCTTTCGGCGGTAAAATATTCCGCGGAAAAATGCAAGGTGCAGTTGCCCGAAGCATACGACCACGTTGCCGGTTGGCGCGTGGGGGTTAATATGGAAGTCCTTTATTATATGTGGCGGGACGGATTTTTTGATTACCAAGTATTTATGGATATTGACCAAACTTTTAAAAGGGACTGGAAGTGTTTTAGAAGGGGCAAAAAACAATATTTATACAGAAGATTATTTGCCCATCTTGGCACGAAGATTTTGTCCGCGCTTTATAGGCGGAAGTTTAAGCGCCAAATCAAAGAAAAACAGATGAAAAATAATGATTAAAACAAATAATTAAACAAATTAAAAACGCGCCTTGAAAAAGGCGCGTTTATGTTTTTTACTTATATAAATGGATATTCAACGGCGATTAAATGGTTTTTAAGTATTCGGAAATGGCAAGTGTTAATTTTTCCACGTCCCCGTTATTTTCAATCACAACAAAGTTTGAAAAATCTTGCTTTTCGTAATCAATTTGATTTTCCATTCTTGCCAAAATTTCCTGCTCGGTCAATTTAGAACGCGCCTTAACGGCTTCAATTCGTGCGCTCTTTTCGCGCGCTATAACGACAACGCCGTCAAACGCGTTTTGATAGTTGCACTCAAAAAGAAGCGGAACTTCGGCAAATAAAACGCCATTGACTTTTTTTGCCACCTTAAAAATTTCATTAAACACAAGCGGAGTGACAAGGTCGGTCAGTTTTTTATGAAGCGCCTTGTCGAAAAACACTTTTTCGGCAATTTTTTTTCTGTCGATAGAAAGGGAAAAGCATCCGCTAACGGCATCGGGGAAAAGTTTTTTCAATTTTCGTTTAACGCTGTTTTTTTGGTATAACGAAGTGACCATTTCGTCAGACGAAACGGTT
>JAGCIP010000200.1 GCA_017648525.1 Clostridia bacterium | reverse complement strand
GTGTTTTAATAAGATGCGCCCTTACTGAAGGGCAAAAAAAGAGTATATTAGAAGAAATTTCTGCACATCAAAAGAAAGCGCGCAGAATTATATGTTTTGCTCATAAAGAAGACGAAGATGGTTTAGACGGCGGATTTATTTACGACGGTTTCGTTGCTGTTTGCGACCCTGTTAGAAAGGAAGTGTTAAAAGCGGTTTTAGAGTGTAAGCGTGCGGGAATTAAGGTTAAAATTCTCACGGGGGACAATGCGGAAACGGCTTTTGCAATAGCAAGAGAATTAAATCTAGCTGAAAAACCTGCCGAAGTAATAAGCGCACAAGATATAGAAAAGTTAGACGACGAAAAATTGAAGCAAATACTTAGTAGAATAACAGTAATAGCAAGGAGTACGCCTAATATAAAATTAAGGGTTGTAAAAGCCTTAAAAGAAATGGGCGAAGTGGTTGCGGTTACTGGAGATGGCATAAACGACGCACCCGCAATCAAACACGCCGATATAGGTATCGCTATGGGTACTAACGGAAGCGATATAAGCAAAGAGGCGGCGGACGTGGTTTTGCTTGACGATAGTTTTGCAACCGTTGTAAAAGCCATATCGTTTGTTAGAAACGTGTATAAAAATTTACAAAGATTTATTCTCTTTCAGTTGTCGGTAAACTTGTCTGCATTATTTTTTATAACCGTATGTGCAATTTTAGGGGCAAATCCGCCGTTTAGCACTTTGCAACTCTTATGGATAAACGTTATAATGGATGGTCCACCCGCCTTAACTTTGGGTATGGAAGCAGTAAACGATAGATTGATGAATAATGCCCCCGTAAAGCGCAACGAAGGAATAGTAAACGCAAAAATGTTGCTAAGAATTATATTTAACGGGGTTTTCGTTGGTGGGGTAATGTTAATGCAATATTTAACGAATTTCTTAAAGATTTCAAACGCAGAAAGTTCGGGCGTAATATTTACCTTGTTTATATTATTTCAACTTTTTAACGCCTTTAATAGTAGGGAGTTGGGTGCAAGAAGTATATTCAAAAGTATTACGGAAAATAAAATAATGCTGATAACCTTTACTTGCGTGTTTGTTTTACACGTTGTAATAGTGCAATTTTTTTATCAACCGTTTGCGGTTTCGCCTTTGAGTTTTTTAAGTTGGATAAAAACTCTAATAACTGCTTTGAGTGTGATAGTCGTGTCTGAAATATATAAATTTCTTTATAGATACGTAAAAACATTTACAAAGGGGTAATTTTACAAAATTTTGTCAAAAACGCAAATTTGTATTGCAAAAAGTTGTAAATAAAAATTGATTTGGAGCGTAAACTAAACAATATGACAAGTATAACTATTACTGAAAATCAATCAAACGAAGACGGGCTTTTATACGTTCAAACTTCCGGTAGCGAATTATTTTCGTATGCAGGGGCATCCGCAAGGCTTTTTTCTGTGGACGAACGCTCAATATTAACCATAAATTGCCCTGAGTATTATTCGGACATAATTCGTGCGGAAATTGCTGATAAGGTTGCGGAAATTATAACCATAAAGTATAAATACGATTATTTTAAGAAAAATCTTCACGTGGGTGGGCTATCAGCCGTCGAAAAAGAAATACTACTAACAAGTTTAATTGCCGCAGATTTTGACGACGATAAGAAATATGCTTACGACAGGATTAAAAGTTTTACTGAAATATCCGTAGACGGCACTTTTAATTTTCGATTAAAACCGCTTAAAAGTAAGTGGGGAGAAGTTGTGGATTGCATACCAAATTGTTTTTTAAGTAGCCAACTTAAAGAGTTTATATCCTATTTAATAGAAAATAAGAGAAAAAGAGTGTTCGTTGACCACGGAAAGGTTTACGACAGCCATTATAGACGGCTTAAACGAAGTAGTCTTTTCGGTGGGGATAAAATTAAAATTTTACGGGAGATTTTGCTCAGTAATTGCGGGGAAGTTGAACTTGCGGGCAATATACCAGAAGAAGACGAATATTTCTTAAAAGAGTATTATAAAGATAAAATAATATTTTCGAGCGGAGAAGTTAATTAAAAAGGTTGACAAAAGTAAAAATATGATATATCATATATTTGAAATTAATGACCTTATTGTGTCGGACAAGTAGCGCTTTTGTGATTTTTAGAGAGCGGGTGGTTGGTGAAAACCCGTATGAGCAAGAGAGAGTGAAACCACCGTCGCTCGGTTGGGGTACCGTCCATAAAACGGAAAGAGAGGTCGTGTTAAATCACGGCAATTAAGGTGGAAACGCGGAAAATATTTTCGTCCTTAAGCATAACGCTTAAGGACTTTTTTTATACAGGAGGAGAGAATATGAAAATTACTCTTAAAGACGGTTCGGTAATGGAATTTGATAAGGCGGTTACCGTAGCAGAAGTTGCAGGGCAAATATCTGAGGGGTTGTTGAGAAACGCAGTTTGCGGTAGTGTAGACGGTCAGTTGGTCGATTTATCCTATACGATTGATAAGGACGCTGAACTTCAAATTATAACCTTAAAAGATAAAGAAGGTTTACAAGTGTATCGCCACACGACTTCGCACGTGCTTGCTCAAGCGGTTAAAAATATATTCCCTACAAGCAAACTAGCGATAGGACCGACCATTGAAAACGGTTTTTATTACGATATAGAATTCAAAACGCCTATTACCCAACAAGATTTAATTAAAATTGAAAATGAAATGAAAGACATCATTAAAAGCGACTTGCCGATTGAACGTTTAGTTTACGGTAAGAAAGATGCGGTTAAGATTTTCAAAGATTTTTCAGAGCCTTATAAGGTTGAACTTATTAACGATCTTCCCGTAGGTAGCGAAATTTCTTGTTATAAGCAAGGGGACTTTATGGATTTATGTCGTGGACCGCATCTTCCGTCAACCGGCAAAATTAAAGCGTTCAAACTTACTTCGGTAACGGGCGCTTACTGGCGTGGGGACGAAAAGAATAAGATGCTAACACGTATTTATGGGACGGCGTTTGCTAAAAAGAGTGAACTTGACGAACATTTAGAAGCGTTAGAAGAAGCGAAAAAGCGTGACCACAACAAACTTGGTAGAGAGTTAGGAATATTCCTTACCGAAGAAGTAGTTGGTCAAGGCTTGCCTATACTTGCGCCAAAGGGTGCAAAAATCATGCAAATTCTTTCAAGATTTGTTGAAGACGAAGAAGAAAAGCGTGGCTTTATGATAACCAAAACCCCGTATATGGCAAAGAACGACCTTTACCGTATTTCAGGGCATTGGGACCATTATAGAGATAAGATGTTTATAATAGGGGATGAAAACTCGCCCGAAGCTTTAGCGCTCCGTCCTATGACTTGTCCTTTCCAATATCAAATTTATAAAAATGGGCTTAAGAGTTATAGAGATTTACCTTGCCGTTATAGCGAAACTGCAACTTTATTTAGAAAAGAAGCAAGCGGTGAAATGCACGGACTTATTCGTGTAAGACAGTTTACCTTATCAGACGGACATATCGTGTGTACGCCAGAACAAATCGAAGAAGAATTTAAGCGTTGCTTAGAATTAAGTTATTACTTCTTGGATTGTTTAGGAATGAGAGACGACGTTACTTTCCGTTTCAGTAAAAGGGGTAATGCAAACAAGAGCAAGTATATAGATAACGACAAAGCGTGGAACGAAACCGAAGCGCTTATGAAAAAAATTCTAGACGCTATCGGCATTAACTACGTTGAAGCGGATGACGAGGCGGCTTTCTACGGACCTAAATTAGACGTTCAAATTAAAAACGTTTACGGAAAAGAAGATACGCTTATCACTATTCAATTAGACTTTGCGGCTGCGCACAGTTTTGAAATGACTTACGTTGACGAAAACGGAACTAAACAATATCCGTTCGTAATTCACAGAAGTTCAATCGGTTGTTACGAAAGAACGCTCGCTCTACTCATTGAAAAATATGCGGGAGCGTTCCCGTTCTGGATTTGCCCCGTGCAAGTTAAGGTTATGAGCCTTACTGAAAGGACGGCAGATTACGCTATGCAAATAGTAGAAGAACTCAAGAAGAACGGCTTGAGAGCGGAAGTTGATAACAGAAATGAAAAAATCGGCTATAAGATTAGAGAAGCACAACTTGAAAAAGTGCCGTATATGTTTATAGTTGGCGACAAAGAAAAAGAAGAAAACAAAATTTCCGTTAGAAGTCGTAAAGACGGCGATTTAGGGGTAATGGGTATCGAAGAAATTATTTCTAAATTAGTTCAAGAAGACAGAAGTAAAAAAGCATAAAAACCTAGACTGCGGGTAGTTGTCTACCCGCAGTTTTTCTATTACAAAAAACGACTTTTTTAGACCTTAATTTATATTTTTAATTTAATTCTATAACTTATTATAAAACATATAATAGTTATGGGATTTTTTTATTTATAAGGTGGCGTATGAAACTTTGTGAACTTATTAAAGGCGTTGAAATAGAAAAGATTTTAGGTGATATGGAAATTGACGTTAAAGACGTAAAGGCGGATAGTAACGCAGTTGTTCCTAATTGTATGTTTATTTGCTTAAAGGGTGGGGATTACGACGGTCACGACTATGCAAAACAAGCCGAATTTTACGGCGCAACCGTTATCCTTTGCGAACGAGAGTTGAATTGTTCTATCACGCAAATTATAGTTAAAAATACAAGAATTGCAATGAGTATAATTGCAAGTAATTTTTATGGAAATGCCGATAAAAAATTAAAAATTATCGGCGTTTTAGGGACAAACGGAAAAACTACTACCACACACGTTATTGCAAGCATATTAAAAAGTGTCGGCGAAAATTGCGGGGTCATAGGCACTAACGGAATTTTTTATGCTGATAAGTTTATAGAGCCCACACTTACTACGCCCGACCCTATTGAATTGCATAAAACTTTTAAGGATATGTATGAGGCGGGGGTGAAAATAGTAGCGATGGAAGTGTCAGCACACGCCGTTCATTTTAACAAAGTTTACGGTATTAACTTTGAAGTTGGCGTGTTTACTAATTTTAGCCGTGACCACTTGGATTTTTTCAAAACTATAGATGAATATAAACAAGCAAAATTACAATTTTTTAAAAATAACTTTTGTAAATATATAGTAGTAAATGCCGACGACTTATTAGGAAAAGAGATAA
Organism: Clostridia bacterium; assembly: GCA_017648525.1. Classification (GTDB taxonomy): domain Bacteria; phylum Bacillota; class Clostridia; order Christensenellales; family Borkfalkiaceae; genus UBA1259. The sequence continues at coordinate 8,878 of JAGCIP010000200.1, read as the reverse complement.
GCGACACCTGTCAAAAGTCTATTTCATACGCAATAGAAAACCCAGCCGACGTTTTTGCTATGGATATAAAGCAAAGTAAAAAAGGTCAAAAGTTTATCTTAAATTTATTCGATTGCGTGTATCACGTTGAAACTTCGTTAGTTGGAAAATTTAACGTGCATAATTTATTAGCGTCTGCAACTGCTTTAGCGTTAATAGGTGTAAAGACGGACGACGTGGTTTTTGGACTCGAAAAAACAAAAGTAGTAAACGGAAGAATGCAAAGAGTATATGACGGTGAATTTAGTGTTTACGTTGATTACGCTCATACTCCAGACGGTTTGGAAAAGGTTTTATGCGCAATTAAAGAGATTGTAAGTGGACGGCTTATTTGTGTGTTTGGTTGCGGTGGAAATCGTGACCAAGGCAAGCGCAAAGAAATGGGAAAAGTTAGTGGCTCTTTAGCAGATTTTACGGTAATAACTTCAGATAATCCACGCTTCGAAGAACCTATGGAAATAATAAGCGAAATTGAAAAGGGGGTTTTAGAAATCTCAAAAAATTACGTAATTGTTCAAGATAGACGTCAAGCCATAGAATACGCCTTAAATATAGTAAAAAGCGGTGATGCTGTAGTTATAGCAGGGAAGGGAAGTGAAAAATATCAAGAAGTTCTCGGTATAAAACGCTCTTATAATGATAAAGATACGGTAGAAGAAATTTTACGGAGAAAAAAGTAAATGTATATAATTTTGTGTGCCGTTATAACGCTAATTTTTACTATATTTGCGGGGCTTTTAGCAATTCCGCTATTAAGAAAAATAAAAGCTGGACAAACCGTCTTAAAATACGTAGAAAACCACAAGGCTAAAAGCGGAACTCCAACTATGGGCGGTTTGTTTTTTATAATTCCCGCCGTAATAGTATATTTTGCTTTTTGTGGACTTAAAAATCGAACGGTAAACGTTGCGATAAGCATAGGCGTTGCCTTTTTAGCGGTGGGTTTTATTGATGATTTTATTAAAATTTTCTTAAAGAGAAACGAAGGACTTAAGCCTTATCAAAAAATAATTTTTCAGGTTTCGATTGCGGTTGTTGCGGGGATTTATTGCTATTTAAATGATTTAACCGAGTTTAATTTGCCTTTCACAAACACAAATATAAATTTAGCCGTTTTTACCGTGCCTATAGTTGCGTTTATCTTCGTTGCGATAACTAATAGCGTTAACTTTACCGACGGCTTGGACGGGCTTGCGGGTAGCGTTAGCTTAGTTTATTTGGCATTTAGTATTGCGCTTATTATCTTGCAAAAAAACGCATTTTTGCGCCAAGGTGAGTATGACGGATTTAACCTTTTATCCGCCTGCTTAATAGGTGGTATTTCTGGCTTTTTAGTATTTAATACTAATCGTGCAAAAGTCTTTATGGGCGATACGGGTTCTCTGTCTTTGGGGGGATTTTTAGGGGCTATAAGTATTTTTACGTCCAACAGCCTATTTATTCCGTTTTTGGGAATAACTTTCGTTGCCTCAAGCATATCAGTAATAATGCAGGTGCTTTATTATAAGAAAACGAAAAATAGAATTTTTTTAATGGCACCTATTCATCATCATTTTCAATTAAAAGGCTACACGGAAACGCAAATAACTTATTGCTATTCACTTTTAACGGCGGTTGTTGGTTTGCTTTGCGTTCTGGCGTATTTATGAGGTAAAAATGCATATTAAATCACAAAAATTTTTAATATTAGGTGCGTCTAAAAGCGGTTTTGCCGTTGCAAAATATATTTATGATGCGGGTGGAACTTGTAGCGTTTTAGAAGAGTTGAACTCTGAAAAAGCACAGATGGCAAAATCTAAACTCATTGAAATGGGCGTGGACTGTGTTTCAAGAGAAAGAGTAGAAGAAAATTTAGATTTTTACGATATAGTAGTTTTAAGTCCCGGTGTGCCTATAAACCACGAAATAGCCGTGCGTGCAAAGCAGTTAGGAAAAAGAATTATAGGCGAGTTAGAGTTTGGGTATTTGCAATTTTTACCGACAATGATAGCGGTAACGGGTACAAACGGAAAAACAACTACCGTTTCACTAATAAACGAAATATTAACTCACGCAGGGCTTAACAATAAACTCGTCGGTAACGTTGGAATCCCGCTAACGCAAAAGATAGATGAAATTAGTAAAGATTGCGTTTGTATAGTTGAAACTTCTAGTTTTCAACTTGAAAGTGTGTTTTCTTTTTGTCCACATATAGCGTGCATTTTAAATATTGCGCCAGACCATTTAGAAAGACATTACACTATGGAAAATTACGTTTTTCTTAAAAAGCGTATTTTCAAAAATCAAAGGGAAAGTGAATTTACCGTCTTAAATTACGACGACCAAACGGTAAAATCATTTTTTACTGAAACTAACGGCAAAGTCGTTTGGATTTCTGCCAAAGAAAAGGTGGACGGGGCGTATCTTGAAAACGGCAAGTTTTATTATAAGGGCGAATACATAGTTGACGAAAGAGAATTGCGCCTAAAAGGCGAGCATAACGCTTATAACGCCTTGTTTGCAATAGCGTGTGCAAAACTCCTAAAAATTGAAACTTCTACGCTTGCTGAATCAATTAAGACTTTCAACGGTGTTAAGCACCGCATAGAATTTGTGGCAAATAAAGGTGGGGTTGATTATTATAACGATTCTAAAGCGACCAACACCGCATCTACAATAAGCGCTCTTTCAACAATGGTTAAACCCACCGTTTTAATACTTGGCGGTAGCGAAAAAGGTGAAGATTATACCGCTCTTTTTGAAAAGGTTAAAGTAAGCGCTATTAAACACGTTGTTTTAACGGGGGCTACGAGATATAATCTTTTAGAAGTTGCAAGTAGGCTTGGAATATATAATCTCACCGTTACGGAAAAATTCGATTGTGCAGTAAAAATAGCGTCAATGTACGCACAAAGTGGGGATTGCGTTCTTCTTAGTCCTGCTTGCGCAAGTTACGACGCATTTAGCGGGTTTGAAGAACGGGGCGACGCCTTTGTTAAGTTGGTGGGGGAATTATAATTGAAAAAATTACAACTTAAAAACAATCCAAAAAACCACGGTGATTACTTGTTACTTATCGCTGTGGTTTTGCTTGCTTTAATAGGAACGCTTTTTATATATTCGGCAAGTAATTATTCGGCAAATAAAACCTACGGCGACCCCTTTTATTTTGTTAAAAAACAAGCGATTGGCGTTGTTTTTGGCACGGTTGCTATGTTTGTAGCGGGTAGGTTTGATTATCTAAAATTACAAAAATTTACCTTGCCCGTGTCAATAATATCTTTCGTTACTTTAATTCTTGTTTTTGTTCCGGGGATAGGTGTAGAAAATTACGGGGCTAAAAGATGGATAGGTCTTGGCGGTATTACTATACAGCCGTCGGAAATTGCTAAATTTTCGCTAATTCTTTTTTCGGCTACTTATTTATCAAAAAAGCCACAAAGAGCAAAAAGTTTTTTAGGCGTTTTGCCCGTATTAATGTACGGCGGGGCTACTTGTTTGCTAATTATAATCGAGCCTAATATGTCTATAACCGTGTGCGTGGCAACTCTTATGTTAACTATTTTATTTAGCGCAGGCATGAAAATAAAATATTTCGTATTTATGATTATTCCAGCCGTGATTTTAGGTGTTTTACTAATAATTATTGAGCCTTACAGGCTCAATAGGCTTTCGGCATTCTTAAATCCTTGGTCTAGCCCTAAAGGTGAAGGGTATCAATTATTGCAGTCGCTATATGCGCTTGGTTCGGGTGGTTTTTTTGGCGTTGGACTTTTTAATTCTAGACAAAAATACGCTTTCTTGCCATTTGCAGAATCGGATTTTATTTTGTCTGTTATAGGTGAAGAGATAGGTTTTGTCGGTTTAATTTTTTTCTTTACTTTATTAGGATTTATTATTTATAGGGGGTTAAAAATAGCGTCTAAAGCACAAGACGTATTTGGTTTTTTACTTTCAGTTGGGATAACTATGATTTTTGGGATACAGACGGTTGTAAACGCTTTGGTGGTTACGGGGAGTATTCCGCCGACAGGCTTGCCTTTACCATTAGTGTCAAGCGGAAATACATCAATTATAATTTTTATGGCGGAAATGGGGGTGCTGTTTAATATTTCTAAACGTGGAAGTTTAACTTTTTAATCAATTTTTCCATAAAATATAAAATCAACTAATTTGGAGCGATTTATGGAAAAATACGTGATTAACGGCGGTAGGAAATTAAGCGGGAAATTGCGTGTAAGCAGTGCTAAAAATTCGGTACTCCCTATGCTTGCAGGTGCAATTTTGACTGATGAAAGAGTAGTGATTAAAGATTGTCCTAAAATTTTGGACGTCTTTTCTATGATAAAGATTTTAAATGTATTAGGAGTAAAAACCGAGTTTTGCGGAAACGATTTAGTGGTTGATAGCAAGAATATAAACGACTACGTTATTTCTGCAAGTTTAGGAAAAGAATTGCGCTCTTCTATATTTATGATGGGCGCTTTGCTTTCAAGAATGAAACGAGCGGAATTAAGTCATCCCGGCGGGTGCGACATAGGTGCGCGCCCAGTTGATATACATCTAAATGCGCTTAAAGAGTTGGGCGTCATCATTTTAGAAGAAAACGGCGAGATAAAATGTTATGCTGAAAAAATGCGGGGGCGGGTAATTCATTTTAATTTCCCATCAGTTGGTGCGACAGAAAACGTAATGTTGGCATCTGTGCTTGCGGAGGGTAAAACGGAAATACATAACCCAGCGAAAGAGCCTGAAATAGTTGACCTTATGAATTTTTTAAATTCTATGGGGGGAAAGGTGTACGGTGCGGGTACTTCTACAATACTAATCGAAGGGGTTAAAAAACTTAGCGGAACAACTTATACGCCTATACCAGATAGGATTGAGGCGGGAACTTTTTTGCTTTCTGCCGTTATTACGGGCGGGGAAATAGAATTATCTAACTGCAATGCAAAAAATATTTGGTCTTTAATACATAAACTTTGCGATAATACTTGTAAAGTTACTATAAAAAATGATATAATATACGTGAAAAGTGGAAATGAAAGAAAATCGTTCTCATTTTCAACAGGTCCATTTCCATATTTTTCCACAGATTTGCAAGCGCAAACAATGGCGCTTTTATCGGTCTCTAAGGGCGAGTCTCAGGTTACTGAAAATATTTTTGAATTTCGCTATCGTCACGTTGACGAGTTAATTAAAATGGGCGCAGATATTAAGGTCAAAGGCAGAACCGCTTATATTAAAGGGGTTGAACGGCTTAATGGAGCGCAAGTGCTTGCAGAAGATTTGCGTGGGGGAGCGTCGTTAGTTCTTGCTGGGCTAAATGCAAGTGGTACTACGGTGGTTGAAAACGTGCGACATATTAAACGTGGTTACACAGAAATGGATGAGAAATTGCGTTTTTTAGGCGCAGACATAAAAACAATTTACGATTAACGGGTAAAAGATGAAACTTAAAAGAAGTTTGACGGTATTAATTATCGCACTATTTGTGTTAGTAGTCACGTTTTCCTTTTTTGGGATTTTCTCAATTAGAAAAGTGGAAACGACTTTTTCCGTGTCTGAAAATACCGCTGTAGAAAAACTTCAAGAAAAGTTTGACGCTTTGTTAAATAAGAATTTGCTTTTTTTAGACGAGCAAGAAATTTACGACTGTCTAAAAGACAATCATTATATGGAAATCTTATCGGTGGAAAAGTCCTTTCCAAACGTAGTTAAGGTAAACGTAAAAGAACGCCGTGAGATATATTATCTTGAGTGTCCTAACGGCTATTTAGTTACTACCACAGACGGCTTTGTTTTGCGTACGGTTAGTACTGTGCCAAGTGGAGAAAGAGATAAAATAGTTTTAAGTCTTGATGGAATAAGTTTGTTGGATGGTACTATAGGAAAAGTTGTAAAGACGGATAACGACCAATTGCTTAAACTCGTTTTTGAAATGGCAAAGAGCGTTAATTTAACCGATTGTATAGAAGAAATTACCGTGTTTACAATGGGTGGTGAGTCGGCAGACGTTACCTTTGGAATTTACACGGGTGTTGATATAGTCGTTCAAAAGGCTGATGAAGACGGCGTGCAGAAAGCCATAGAAGGTTTTAGCGCCTACGACACACACGCAAACGACTATGAGAAAATGTTTAAGAATATTTTAGTTAATAAGACGGCTGATGGCAAAATACAAGCCACTTGGTCGGAACAAAAGTAAAATTACCGAAAGGGAGAATTATGCGAAAGAAACAGGTTGCCGTTATTGACGTTGGCTCGTCAAAAATTACGGCGGTAATAGGTGAAAGGGGAATAAATAAAACTTTCATTATTAAGGGGCGTTTTTCTTATGATTACGACGGTTACGTTGACGGCGCTTTCTTTGATGAAGACAAGCTTAAACGCATATTGTATTCGGTTGGCGATAGGATAAGGAAAGAAACACACGGAGAAGTTAAAGAAGTTTACGTTGGTGTGCCGGGCGAATTTACAAAGGTGTTTGTTAAGGATAGCCAAATTTCCTTTTCTAAAAAGAAAAAAATTAAAGAAAAAGACGTGGACGCTTTATTTGATTCGGCTTTCGTTATAAGCAGTAGTAAATATACGTTAATAAATCGTTCTGCAATCGTATATGAATTAGATGATTTCCGCCGTTTGGCAAATCCTTTGGGGTCAACGAGTGAGATTCTAAAAGGTAAATTATCTTTCGTTCTTTGTTCTAATTACTTTATCGATATTGTTAAGCCGATTTTAGAGTCGGCTGGGATAATTAAAGTCGAGTGCGTTTCATCTGACCTTGCTCAGGCATTATACTTGGTTGATGCTGAAACTAGAGATAGAATTGCTATTATTGCCGACGTTGGACATATTTCAACTACGGTTACCATCATTCAAGGGGACGGGCTACTATATAAGGATACCTTTTCATACGGCGGTGGATACATAACGGCAGAAATAAGTCAAAATTATTCAATAGATTTTGATTTGGCTGAAAACTTGAAAAGACAAGTTAGTTTAACTAGTATATCGCCAAGTTCGGGCGTTAACTTGATTTACGGCGATAACGGACAGTATTATAGTGCGGACGAGATAAAAGAACTTGTGTTAAAAAGTTTAGAAAATCTATGTGAAAGTTTGTCTGAGAGTTTAGAAAATTCGGGATATAGTATTCCCGAATACGTGCCGATAATGATTACGGGCGGTGGAATTACATACGTTCGTGGCGCAAAAGAGCATTTGTCGGGAAGACTTGGGGCAATAGTAGAAGTAATTGCACCAAAAGTACCGTTAATGAACAAGCCTACTGAATCTGCGGTATTATCGCTTTTAGATTTAGCGCTTGCACAATAAAAATTCAAAAGTGTAAGATAAAGGAGAAAAAATGTTTGGAAATCAAAATTTAAGCATAAATTCAGCTGTAATTAAAGTAATGGGTATAGGCGGTGGCGGATGCAATGCCGTTAATAGCATGATTGAATCTAATATTTCAAGCGCAAAATTTTACGCTGTTAATACTGATAATCAAGCGCTATTGCTTTCTAAGGCTGAAAATTGCATTCAAATCGGCGCACAACTAACTAAAGGCTTGGGTGCTGGTAGCGACCCCAACATAGGTGAAAGCGCAGCGGAAGAAAGCAAAGAAGAAATAGCAGCTCAATTAGCGGGCACAGACCTATTGTTTATCGCTGCAGGTATGGGTGGCGGAACTGGTACAGGCGCAGCCTCTGTAGTAGCGAGAATTGCCAAAGAAATGGGGATTTTAACTATTGCGGTTGTTACTAAACCTTTCTCTTTTGAAGGAAAAGTTAGAAATGAAAACGCAAATAAAGGGATTATCAACCTTAAAAAATACGTAGATACGCTAGTTGTTATTCCTAACGACAAGTTGCTCCAATATTTGCCCCCGCAAACGGGTATGCTTGATGCGTTTAAGGTTGCGGACGATATGCTTAAACAAGGTATAGTTGGAATTGTTGATTTAATTGCAACACCGTCGCTAATTAATCTTGATTTTGCAGACGTTAATACCGTAATGCGTAGTCAAGGTTTGGCGCACATGGGTATAGGTAGGGCAAAAGGCGAAAATAGAATTATTGAGTCTGTAAGACAAGCCGTTTCTAGTCCCTTACTTGAAACTACTATTGAGGGCGCAAAATCAGTTATTCTTAACGTTACGGGCGGAAAAGACCTTATGCTCCAAGAAGTTAGCGAAGCCGCTAATTTAATTCAAGGAATTATTGATTCTTCGGCAAATATTATTTTCGGTGCTACGATTGATGATAGTATGAACGACGAAGTTAAGATTACAGTTATTGCAACAGGTTTTAGTGCGGGCAAAACTATAGACGACACACCGGCTATTATAGAAATAAAATCTGTTCAAGAAGTAAAAGCAGAACCAAAGGTTACGGAGAGCACCGTTTTGCCGTTGGTTGAAAAAATTGAAGAAGAAGAAAAGAAATTACAAGAAAAAGCGGCTGTCGTTGAAAACACGGTGGAAAAACCCTTGCCAGACCCCGTAATTGAAAAAATCGAAGAAGAACTTAATAGTGACCCAAAACAACCCAAGGGTAAAGAACTTCCCGCTTTTATGAAAAGATTATTTAAGAAATAAAATGAAAATATTAAAAAAGCAGTCTAATCAGACTGCTTTTTTTTGTTGGTCGGAGTAGCGAGGCACGTTGCTACGCTAATGCTCCGCAATACTCACTTCGTTCGTATGTGAACTACGTTCTGAGTCTCGCTATCCCTAACAATACAAAAAACGCAATGAATTATATCCACTGCGTTTTTTGTTGGTCGGAGTAGCGAGACTTGAACTCACGGCCTCTTGCCCCCCAGACAAGCGCGCTACCAACTGCGCCATACCCCG
>JAGCIP010000199.1 GCA_017648525.1 Clostridia bacterium | reverse complement strand
TACTGTTTTTAAGGTAATTTTTTGCACGAACTTCTCTTTCTTCTTCTCTTCCTGTGGCTATTAGTTTAGAAAGTGCGTTAGGAACACCCGCACCTGAAAAATCTAAAAGCAAACAGTACACGGGGAAAACCATTTGGTATAAACCTAACCCAACCCCGCCAAGTGCGTTTGTTAACGGCACTCTATAAACAGCGCCTAACAGTTTAGAAATAAAAGCGCCAAGCCCCAAGACCGTCGCACCGCCTATTAACGAATTCTTTGTTTTTTGCATATGTAAAAACCGCAGGGGTCATCCTGCGGTTTTTTTAAACAAATTGTGCCGTAATAAAAGACGAACCTAGTTGTAATAATTTAACGTCGCCAGAAGTAAAGCGTGAAGTTTTATCCTTGTCAAAAAGCACTATTGCTCCAAAACAATCCCCAGCGGATATCATAGGAACTATAATTTGGTTTTCCGCTTGTAAATCATAACCTTTTACAACCGAAACCAAATTTGCGCCGTCAGACTTATTAAGAATTAAACTCTTTCTTTCTTTAAGGATTTTTTCCATTTGTTCGGAGATGTTTCTCCCAACCATTTCCCTATGCCTATTATCGGAAACGTATATTACAGCGTCACCGTCGGTAATAAGACAAGGCTTTTCCGTAAGCCCTTGTATTCCGTCGGCAATGGCTTGCGCATAAGTCGCAACCGTTACCACGGGTGAATACTTTTTCAATACTAATTCATCTTTGCTAGCGTAAATCTCTAACGGGTCGCCCTCTCTTATTCGCAAGGTTTTGCGTAATTCTTTAGGTATAACTAATCTTCCCAACTCGTCGACACGACGAACTATTCCCCTTTCTTGCATACTAATTCCTCCGTTACCGTTAGTATGTAAGAGTTTTTCCTTTTTATGCCTAAATTAACTAAAAGACGGACTTTGTGCCCATAAAACACTCATATTCTTAAACCAGTCGGTATCTTTTAGCACCTTTTGTTCGTGCGAACAAGTAACGCCCACTTCTTTATCCGCTTCTGAATATACAACTATGTTTCCGTGTAGCGGAGTAAGTTGGTCACCCCTGTCGTAGTTGGTTATTTGCGTGCCTTTATAATCAACAAGGGGCTTTTCTGCGTTAACAACTAAATCTACCGTCATAGGCACGTAAATTTTATCAGTATAGACTGATATTCTTTCATAAAAAGGTCTAGACGGGAAAGTGCTTGGTAAATAGTCGGTATATTCAACGCTACCAGCACAGCAACAAGCAACGCAAATCTTCGGCTTAATTTCCCTTAATAAAATTTCGTTAGAAGAAGTGGTTGAGCCGTGATGCCCTGCCTTAAATAGTTCTACTTGTGTAAAATCGTATTTTTGAGCAAGTTTTTCCTCACCTTCTTTTTCTAAATCTCCTGTAAACAAGAACTGCCTATCACCATGATGAAACATTACGCAAACTGAATAATTATTCTCGTCGTCACTTTCGTGTTCGTAAAAATAATTATATAAAACTTCCAACTTTAAACTACCGTCTGCCGAAAGGTCATAAACACGCTTTGCACCGTTCTGATTGTTATAACATTCAAGTGCGGTATAATGAACGGTATTTCCGTCGTTAATTTCCGCAAGGCGTTCGGCTTGATATCTTTCATAAGCCTTGGTATCTTTGTTGCTTAAAGGAAAGTCGATAATTGTTGAAACTTCGTATTTATCGAACAAACTTTGACCGTTTGCGCTACCCGCAAAACAAGCGATATGGTCAAGGTCTGCGTGTGTTACTATAACGTATTCTAAAGTGTTATCAGTACAATAAGTATTAACGTAATTTTCTATGTCGTCAAGACTATCGTAATCACTTCCGCCGTCTATCAATATATCGTTATCGCCCGCTTTAATATACACGCAGTCGCCAGCGTCAGCGTTGCCAACCATCATAAAGTGAAAAGACAATTCGCCCTTAACTTCGGGCTTTTCCTTAAAATAATTATCGTATAAATAATAACCCGCTATAACTATTGCAAAAAATAGTATTGCTAAAAATAATGCCTTAGGCGACATTTTTTTAACGGCTTTTTTTACTTTTTTTCTACTCGCCATTTTCCTCCCCCCTTAAAGTAACGTTCTTCTTAACTCATCTTCACCAAGCGGTGATAAATATTTAATAGGCACGTCAAACACCGTCACAACACCAGTTTTTCCTTCTTTTGCCATTTTTGCAACCGCTCTGCCATAAGCAACCAAAACGCTACCCGTAAATTCAGGGTTACTGTCAAGTTTAAGAGAGAGTTCAAGCAAATGTGCGTTTTCACTAGTGGTATTACCAGAGCGGAAAACAAACCCGCCGTGTGAAAGTTTTTTCTGCATTTTTCTAACTTCTTCTTCGGTAACGAAATTTACTATAGTATCGTAATCGGCAAAATAGTTGGGCATTTCTTTTATTTGTTTTTCGATACAATCTTTATCTGCACCGTTTTCTATTGCAACAAAACACTCTCTTAAATGTTTTTCACGAGTGGTGAGTGCGGGGTTTTCGCCCTTTCTCACGCTGTCAAGCGCTTGTTCTTTAGGAATAGTGTATTGAATTGCATTTTTAACTCCGCTAATGCGCCTTATTGCGTCGCTATGACCTTGCGAAACGCCTTTCCCCCAAAAAGTATAGTCTTTGCCGTCTGGTAAAACTGCACCGAACAGCATACGAGCAATAGAGAAAACACCGGGGTCCCAACCGATACTAATGGCGGAAAGTTTGCCGTTTTCTTTTGCAACTTTTTCTAATTTTTCATAATATTCTGGGATTTTTGCGTGAGTATCGAAAGAATCCACCGTGTTGAAATCTTTTAATAAAGTAGCGGTATTATTAGGAAGGTCGGTTGCGCTTCCACCGCACAATAACAAGACGTCAATCTCTCCCTTAAAATCCGCTAATTTATCCATTGCATAAACGGGGTAATTAACAACGGGAATAACGGTTGACGGAGAGCGACGAGTAAAAATGCCGACACATTCCATATCATTTGCTTTGCTAACCGCTAAAGTTACGCCCCTGCCTAAATTTCCATACCCTACAATACCTACTTTTATCATAGCCTACCTACTTTTATGTTTTTTATCATTTTACTATAACCGAACGCCTTATTCAAAACGATTTAGTAAAAGTATTTTTTATATTGCTTATTAGTTTTTGTTTTAACTACATTTTACCGTCTTTTTCGGTAAAATTATTCAAAATTTTCTTTCTATATATATTATATAATGACAAGCAGTTTAAGTCAAGGTCAAGGAGAAAAATTTTGAAATCCATCTTTAAATCGGTTGAGTATTTAGGCGTTATTAAATACGCATTTGTTTTTTTCTGTTTTTTAGTCTTTTCGTGTTTGGAAAAAACCGTGCTTCCTTATTCGGCGGGAGTTTTCGTTGCGTGTATATCTAAAAATTGCTCTGTTATCATAACTTCTTTTATATATCTTTTTTCTTTTATTTTAACGGGAAACTTCGGACTTTTAGGCTCGCAAGCAATATTATGTTTTTTATTTATGCTCATTACCTTAATTTACAAAAAATTTGGCGTGAAACTGCGTTTAGAATCTTCGGCATATCTTATTGCGGGGCTTTTAGGGTTTGTTTTCCTTGGCGACACGGCAAGGTTTTTTTCTTTGCAAAAAAGAATTATTTGTTCTTGTTTAACCGTTTTGCTTTCTCTTTTATGTTCGGTTGCAGGAAAGGCTATTAGCGACAAATGGTTAAAATATAAATTAGATTTTAACGAAACGGTCTGTCTAATTGCGCTCATCTCCATTTTTGGAACGGGCGTTAGCAATCTTATTTCCCCTTTCTTTTGGCGGGGTGCGTGCGTATTTTTAATTCTACTTTGTTGCTTTTTATATAGAACTGGTATTACGACGATTTTTTCTTCAGTTTTAGGTGTTAGTTTTGCTGTTTACACCGGTAATATTATTTTCATTTCCGTTTTTACCGTTTGGGGATTAGTAGCGGAATGCTCCGTTAAATATTCAAGACATCTTTCTGGACTTGCAATTTTACTTTGCGACTACCTTATGCAAGCCGTTTTTAATATTTATAACGGATACACACTTTACGAACTAATTTCTTTACTTTGCGGTTTAGTACTATTTTCTATAATTCCTACCACGCCCTTATCGCTGTTAAAGAATAAACTTTATTCGTTTAGGGAAAAGCAATTAGTCCGCCAAACCATCAACAGAAACCGCCTTGCAATTTCGGGTAAACTTTACGATTTATCAGGTGTTTTTACCGAAATGGCAGGGGCTTTTGAAACTTTTAAAAAAAACGGCATAAGCGAACAAAAAGCAAAATCAATTATGCAAAAACAAGTTACAGAAGGGGTTTGTCTTAATTGCGAATATTTTGTTAGGTGTAAAAAAATCGAAAATGAAAAGCGTAACGGCTTGTCTAAAATGATTGATATAGGTTTTGCAAAAGGCAGACTTTCGCTCATTGACTTGCCAAAAGAATTAAGCGACGTTTGCTTGCGCCCTAACAACGTTTTATTCTCTCTTAATAAATCGCTAACAGACTTTCGTGCTTATGCGCTTGAAAACGCCAACATAAACAACGGACGAAACCTAATCGCATCTCAAGCGCAAGGCGTTTCCGAAATATTGCGTGGGCTTGCTTTAGAGATAGGCGCAACCTTAAAATATCAAAACCGAATTGAGCGTTTACTTGCAGAAAACCTTTATAAAAAGGGCTTTGCCGTAAGTGAAATCTTGATTTTTGGAGAAGAAGAACGGCTTACCGTTAGCCTTATAATCGTAAACAAAGAGTTTTCTATAGATACTATGCTTTCGGTTATTAACAAAACTCTCTCGCTCGATATGTGTATATACGAGCAGATGCAAATTACCGAAAATAAATATTATTTAACTTTTAAAAAGTCAACCAACTACGACGCCGTGTACGGACTTGCAAGAGTGGAAAAGGACGGCTCTACTCGAAGTGGCGACACACACTCGGTTACTAGAATTGCTAGCGATAGGCTTTTAATCGCTCTATCTGACGGTATGGGTAGCGGAACTAACGCCGAAAATATTTCTTCCGTTTCGCTTTCTCTTATCGAAAGTTTTTACAAGGCTGGGCTTTCTTCCCCGCTAATTCTAAACACGGTAAACAAACTTTTAGCAATCAATACCGAAGATAGTTTTACCGCACTTGACCTTTCTATTATCGACCTAAAAAATTGCTCGGCAGACTTTATTAAATACGGTGCACCGTACGGTTTTATTATCAGCGACCAAGGAATTAAAGTCGTTGAAGGAAACTCTTTACCGCTTGGTATTATAGACGAATTAAAACCTTCGGTTTGCAATACGGGGCTTAACGACGGAGATATGATATTGCTTATTACCGACGGAATTTCAGATGCGTTTGGTTCGTCCTTAGAGATTATCGACTTTTTGCGTACCCAAAGTGCAAAAAACCCGCAAACGCTTGCGGATGAAATATTAAACAAGGCAATCGACCTTAACGGCGGATTAAAAAAGGACGATATGACCGCTCTTGCCGTTAGAATTTATAAGAGAAAAAACAATTTATCCGCTTGATTTAAAGTTAAAAAGTGGCACAACATTTTTGCGCCACTTTTTCTTTTAAACTAAAATTTATCCTAACAAAACGTCCATTGCAAGCATTAAACAAAAGCCTACTAATAGCGCATAAGTTGCACC
>JAGCIP010000198.1 GCA_017648525.1 Clostridia bacterium | reverse complement strand
TTGGGCGCGTGAAATACGCACCGAGGACACCAAATATTATTAGGGCTCCCGAAAATATTTTGTGAAACAAAAGATTTTTGGGAAAAAGGAAGGGCAGGCTCATAGGTCAAGCCGTTGCAGTAGCAACGGTGGACGAAATAGCCTTGCCCTGACGTGGTGGAGACGCGGAGACTTGCACTCCGGTCTTGAACGCTTAATAAAAACCTTCTACATACTTATCCAACGGTTGATTTTCGTGGTAATTTAGGTCGTTGGCGACCAAGGATTACCCTTTGATTTCTAAATTCGGCTAGTTAGGCAAAATCAAACCTAAAAAGCAGTACCCCGTCTAGTTGACGCCCTTTTTCCTTCCAACGGGCGAGAAAGAAAAGAACGTTCGCTTAAATTAAGCAGCGAATGCTAATTCGTTATTGTTAGCATTTAAATTTAATTTCCGTTTTAACGAAGACGAGCCTTCGGTATGCTTACGTCTTTACGCAGTCGCCCAATCGAATCTAAAAACGCCCCCGTAAAAGGTGAATAAATATTCACCTAAATTTTAAATTTCATCAATTTCATACGGTGTTAACTGGTAAACGTAATGGTTAAGCCAGTTCATATAAATAAGGTTAGCGGTTGACACCCAGCACATCTTGATTTCGCCTTTATTGCCGTCCACGTAATAGTTTTCGGGCGGATCTATCGGCAAACCTTTTTCCAAATCTCTTAAATACTCTTTTTCAAGCGTATCCCTATCGTATTCAGCGTGCCCCGTTATAAAAATAAACTTGTTGTCTTTTGAACGAATTATACTTGCCCCTGCCTGTTTTGAAGATGCTAATAAAACCAAATCTTTGCAAGCCTTAATATCTTCTTCATAAACGGTTGTATGGCGAGAGTGTGGCATGTAAAATCTATCGTCCGTACCCTTTAATAGTCTATCGTACTTAATCAACTTTTTATGCTTGTAAACACCAAAAAGTTTTTTAGGTAAAACGTGTTTTTCTATTCCGTAGTAATAATGTAGTCCAGCTTGTGCGCCCCAACAAATAAACAAAGTGCTTGTAACGTTTGTTTTAGCAAACTCGAAAATTTCTTCTAATTCTTTCCAGTATTTTACTTCGGAAAACTCTATTTCTTCCACAGGTGCGCCCGTGATAATCATACCGTCGAACTTTCTACTTTTAACTTCCGAAAAGGGCTTATAAAACCTATCAAGATGTTCAAGCGGTGTGTTTTTACCAACATACGTTTCGGTGCTTATAAGGGTTACGTTTACCTGCAAAGGAGAGTTTGACAATAAACGCATAAGTTGCGTTTCCGTAACGATTTTCGTCGGCATAAGATTTACTATTGCTATCTCTAACGGACGTATGTCCTGTTGCATAGCGCGCGTCTCGTTCATCACGAAAATATTTTCTTCTTGTAATATTTTAGACGCAGGTATATCTTTTGGTACTATTATCGGCATTTGTATCTCCTTTTAAGTAAATTTTGTTTGTAATTAAATCTTTTCTAATGCTTGCGCTATATCTTCTATTAAATCGTCGGCATTTTCGATACCGCAAGAATATCTAATAAGCGTTGGCGGAATTCCCGCTGCTTCTAATTGCGCATCGTTCATTTGACGGTGCGTTGCGTTTGCAGGGTGCAAACAACAAGTTCTTGCGTCTGCAACGTGCGTTTCTATCGCTGCAACCTTCAAACTCTTCATAAATTTCTCGGCTTCTTTTCTTCCGCCTTTAACAGAGAAACTTAAAACACCGCAAGAGCCGTTCGGTAAATATTTTTTACCAAGTTCATAATACTTGTCGTTAGGAAGTCCGCAATATCTAACCCACTCGATTTTGTCGCTCTTATCTAAGAATTCAGCAACCTTTTGTGCGTTTTCACAATGGCGTTTCATTCTAACGTGTAAACTTTCTAAACCTAAATTTATATAGAAAGCGTGTTGAGGTGATTGAATAGAACCAAAATCTCTCATGAGTTGAGCGGTAGCTTTGGTAATAAAAGCACCTTCTAAACCAAATTTATCAACGTATACTACACCGTGATAACTATCGTCTGGCGTGCAAAGACCGGGGAATTTATCAGCGTGTGCTTTCCAATCGAATTTACCTGCGTCTATAATAGCACCGCCAACCGATACACCGTGTCCATCTAAATATTTAGTTGTAGAGTGAGTAACAATATCCGCACCCCACTCGATAGGACGACAGTTAATCGGGGTTGCAAAAGTATTATCAATAATAAACGGAACACCATTTTTATGCGCTACACGTGCAAACATTTCAATATCTAAAACAGAACAAGCGGGGTTTGCAATCGTTTCGCCAAATACCGCTTTCGTGTTAGGCTTAAAGCATTTTTGGAGTTCATCTTCCGTGATGTCAGGAGAAACGAAAGTAAACTCTATGCCCATCTTTTTCATTGTAACTTCAAAAAGGTTGAAAGTTCCACCGTAAATAGCCGAACTTGAAATAACGTGGTCGCCACAATTTGCAATATTGAATATTGCATAAAAGTTAGCCGCTTGTCCAGACGAAGTAAGCATACCTGCTGAACCGCCTTCTAATTCGCACAATTTTTTAGCAACTAAATCGTTGGTTGGGTTTTGTAGTCTAGTATAAAAATAACCACTTGCCTCTAAGTCGAAAAGTTTACCCATATCTTCGCTAGTATCGTACTTAAAAGTAGTGCTTTGATAGATAGGTATTTGTCTAGGCTCACCGTTCTTTGGGGTATATCCGCCTTGAACGCAAACGGTTTCTATTCTTTTCTTGTTTGACATTATAGTTTCTCCTTTACTTCTTATTTGTAATTTTTAACAGCGCGCTCTTTTTCGCGTTTTAAGTCCATTTCCATAATCGCACGCTTTTTATCGTACGTGTGCTTACC
>JAGCIP010000197.1 GCA_017648525.1 Clostridia bacterium | reverse complement strand
CGTTAATCTTATTAGTTAAAAAATCAAATTCAGAGTTGTTAACGTTTAAAATAAACGGTAACAGCAAGGGTTGTGTAACTAAATCATCTTTTTTGTATGACTCTGTTAACTTATCAAACAAAATTCTTTCGTGTGCGGCGTGTTGGTCGGCAAGATAAAGGTCTATTCCGTCGTCAAAAACTAAATAAGTATTTAGTACTTGACCAACGTAATTTAATTCCCTGTTAATTTCGATTTCATTTTGAACAACCGATTGTTGTTCTTTTTTCTTTTTGTCTAAACTCTCCAAAAAGGCTTTATTCTCAGCAAAAATATCAACTGCAGGTTTATCTTCCTTTTTAATTTCAGTTAAATCAATACCTTTTGCACCGCTATCGTTAACCACTAATTTGTCAAACTTCTTTAACGAAAAGAGCTCGTCTTTATTAAACTTAGCATGTCTAATTTCGCCATTACGTGTGGCATAATCACAAGCGGTATCATCTGTATTTTGCTTATTATTTTGTTTTTCAACAACAATAGACAACGTCTCGCTTGAGCCATCTAATATTTTTGTGATTGTTGAGTATATTGCCCCATAAACAATTTGATTGTTTTGAAAACGAACGTCTAATTTATTAGGGTGAACGTTAACATCCACTAATTCGGTAGGCATATTTATCGACAAAACAAAAAACGGATATTGTTTTTTCATTAAATAAGGTGAATATGCGTTTGATATAGCAGATAAAATCGTTTGATTAACAACGTATCTATTGTTCAAGAAAATGGTTTGATATGACCTATTCCCTTTTGTAAAGTGTCTTTTTCCTAAATAACCCTTTATTTCAATTCCGTGCTTATTTGCATCAACGTTATAACATTGATTTATCACGTCAACACCGTAAACGCAAGCCATTGCAGATTCTAGTCCTTCGCCGTAAGATTGATAAATAACCTTGCCGTCTGCAATATACTTAAAAGACACGTTAGGGTTTGACAAAATAAATCTCGCAACGGTATTTGTAATTTCGTTTTCTTCCGAGCGTTCAGAACGTAAAAATTTCGCTCTAACCGGAGCGTTAAAAAATAAATTTTTAACTGAAATTATCGTGCCACTTGACACACCACAATCATTAAGAGAAATAACGTCTCCGCCTTCAACCTGAATTACCCCGCCAAATTCTTGAGATGCGGGCTTGGATTGTATGGTGAGTTTTGAAACCGACGCAATAGACGCAAGGGCTTCACCCCTAAAACCCAAAGAAGTGATATTATCCAAATCTTTAATAGTTGATATTTTGCTAGTCGCATGTGGTAAAATTGCTTTCTTCAATTCAGATTTTTCAATGCCTGAGCCGTTATCTGAAATTTCTATTAATGAAAGCCCACCATTTTCAATTTGAACAGTAATTTCCGTAGCGTTTGCATCTAAAGAGTTTTCAAGCAACTCTTTAACAACAAAATACGGTCTTTCAATAACTTCGCCAGCGGAAATTCTATTGTAAATTTTACTGCTTAATAAGTTTATTTTTGCCATTAAATATCACCTTTAACTTTCTCTTGCAAATCGGTTAAAATAGCAAACGCTTGCATAGGAGATAAATTGTTAACGTCTAAATCTTTTATAATTCTTTCAGTTTCACTTAATTGATAAGTGGTTTTCTTTTTACCCGTGCCTTGTTCTTTATACTTTGCAGGGTTGTTTTCAAGTTGTTTTAATATCGATTTGGCACGTTCAGTTACAGATTGATTTACGCCGGCTAATTCCGCAACTTCTATACCAAAACTGCGGTTTGCTCCACCACGCATAATCTTTCTTAAAAATATTATACTACCCTGCAATTCCTTAACGGTAATTTTATAATTTTTTACACCGTCCAACTTTCCTTCAAGTTCGGTCAATTCGTGATAGTGAGTTGCAAACATTGTTTTAGCATTTAGATTTTTTGTAATATACTCAACCACCGACCAAGCAATGCTTAACCCGTCATAGGTACTCGTGCCACGCCCTATTTCATCTAAAATAATTAAACTATTTTCGGTCGCATTGTTTAATATATTTGCAACTTCCGTCATTTCTACCATAAACGTACTTTGGTCTGATATTAAATTATCACTTGCCCCAACTCTTGTAAAAATCTTGTCGGTAAGCGGAATTTCCGCCCATTTGGCTGGCACGAAAGACCCGACGTGCGCCATTAAGGTAATCAATGCTATTTGGCGCATATACGTGCTCTTACCCGCCATATTTGGTCCGGTAATAATCATCATGCGATTTTCGTTTTTATCTAGTAAACAGTCGTTAGGAACAAACCTTTGTTTTGACAAGGCTTCTACTACAGGATGGCGAGATTCAACTAAATTTAGCTTGCAATCACAATCAAGAATTTGTGGTCTAACGTATGAATTATCTTTTGCAACGCTAGCCATTGAAATAAGCGCATCAAGACAAGCAATAGATTCTGAAAGGTCCTTTAATTCAGGAATCTTCCCTATTAAGTGGTTTTTTATCTCAACGAATATATCCGATTCAAGTTTTAACGCCTTTTCATCACTAGAAAGAATTTTAACTTCTAACTCTTTAAGTTCTTCGGTAACGTAGCGCTCCGCATTTGCTAG
The DNA here is from genome assembly GCA_017648525.1 of Clostridia bacterium. GTDB lineage: Bacteria > Bacillota > Clostridia > Christensenellales > Borkfalkiaceae > UBA1259. Next base: position 6,146 of record JAGCIP010000197.1, on the reverse strand, counting down.
AGTTTGTTTTCTTTGATAATCAAACGGCACTTTATCCTTAAAAGAGTTAGTTATTTCAATAAAATAGCCAAAAACACGGTTATAACCTATTTTAAGGTTTTTGATGCCGGTTTTTTCTCTTTCCCTATTTTCAATCTCTGCAATACATTTTTTGCTGTTTTTGCTAAACTTTCGCAATTCATCAAGTTCTGCGGAATATCCTTCTTTAATGTAATCGCCGTCTTTCATAGTAGCTGGTGGCTCGTCAACTATAGTTTCGCTTAGGTATTTTACGGTTTGACTAAAATCAGAAATAGCATTTGTTAAATCTAATATTATTTGCGATTCTATGCCTAACAATTGGAACTTAATATTAGGCAAAACCTCTAACGATTTTCTTAAAGAAACACAGTCTTTAGGCAATAAATTCCCGTTTGAAATTTTGCCTGTTAATCTTCCTATATCCCTTACTGCAGATAAAGTATCAGTCAAACCGTGCCTAACCAAAGTATTATTGAAAAACGCCTCAACGCCGTCTAAGCGATAATTTATTTTTGCTATATCGTTAAGCGGAGATAAAATCCAACTTTGTAATTTTCTAGCGCCCATACTAGTCTTAGTTTTATCTAGCAACCATAAAAGTGAACCATAACGCTTACCATCTCTCAACGTCTTTACAAGCTCTAGGTTTCTAATCGCATTTACGTCTAGCATCATTAGTTCGCTAGAAGATTCTCTTTTTATGTGGTTTATATTACAAAGTGCGTGTTTTTGTGTGCTCCTTAAATAAGAAACTAGTGCCCCTGCACAGCAAATACATTCTTCGCAATCATCTATATTATACGGCTTAAGAGTCAAAGTGTTAAACTGCCTTTCTAGGCTTTCTCTAGCTATATTTGGGTTAAATTCGCTTTCTAAATATTGATTAAACTTTGGCAAAACACCATGCTTTACGAGGGGAAAATCTATAAACGTTTCAGCGACGAATTTGTTACATATAATTTCAACCGGCGCTACCTTAACCAAGACGTCGACTAATTCCGCTGAAGAATTTTCGCCGACAAAATTCTTAACAAAAAATTCACCAGTAGTAATATCAACCCAAGAAAATGCAACCTTTTGCCCATTAATATAAACAGAGCCTAGAAAATTATTAGTTCTATCGTCAATAAGTTCGTTGTTTGTAACCGTGCCTGCGGAAACAATTTTAACAACGTCTCTTTTTACTAATTCTTTACCGCCAGACGGCGTGCTTAATTGTTCACAAATAGCAACCTTTTCGCCCAAAGAAACAAGTTTGGCAATATAGTTATCAGCAGCGTGAAAAGGCACGCCACACATTGGCGCACGTTTGCCGTCCCCGCAATCTCTGCCCGTCAAGGTTAAATCTAACATTGCGGAAACTTTTACTGCGTCGTCAAAAAACATCTCGTAAAAATCGCCTAACCTATAAAAAATTACGCAGTCGTTGTATTTTTCTTTGACTTGCAAATAATGTTGCATCATTGTCGATAGAGCCATAATTTTTCACCTATTTATCGTTAACGATTTCTCCTATCAAGGAAATACCGCCCGTTTTTATAATTTTAACGCTTACAAATTGCCCAACAATGTCGACTGGGGAAGTAAAATAAGCCATTCGACCATAAGTATCACGACCTAAATACGCCCCTTTCTTTTCGTCATAACCCTCACATAGAATTTCAATAGTTTTATTGAGATATTCTTTAGATTGTTCTCTGTTGATTGAATTTTGCAAATCAATCAACTTCATAATGCGCTTTTTAGAAACTTCTTCATCTATTTGTCCGTCCATTGTAGCGGCTGGCGTGCCAGAACGCCTTGAATAAATAAAAGTAAATGCGCCGGAAAAACCAACTCTATTGACTAAATCAACGGTATCGTTAAAATCTTCTTCCGTTTCGGTTGGAAAACCAACCATAATGTCAGTCGTGATTGCAATATCGGGTATATACTCACGTAAAGTTTTAACTTTTTCGAGATAATCTTCCCTCGTGTAGCGCCTATTCATAAGTTTAAGAATTCTATTTGAACCTGCTTGCACAGGCAAATGAACAGACTTGCAAACCTTGCTACTAGAACTTATAGCCTTAATCAATGGTAGGTTGAAATCTTTTGGGTGATTAGTCATAAATCTTAACCTAAAATTACCGTCAAGTTTAGAAATTTCAGTTATTAAATTTGCAAAATTTGTATTCTCGTCGTCTATATCGTTGCCATATGAATTAACGTTCTGACCAAGAAGGGTGATTTCCTTATACCCATCTTTAATCAACTGTTTACACTCGTTTATAACGTCTTGCATCTTTCTACTACGCTCCCTGCCCCTAACGTAAGGAACAATGCAGTACGTGCAGAAATTATTACAACCGTAAGTAATATTCACCCAGGCATTTGGAAAGCTAGTCCTTGTGGTTGGAGTACCTTCTTTTACAGGACCTTCTTTCTCTTCTACGGCAATGATTTTCTTTTTACCACTTATCTTTTGTAAAAATAGCGACTTAAAATCTTCAAGATTATGAGTTCCAAAAATAATATCAATAAACGGAAACTTTGATTTTAACTCTTCAGCTTGTCCTTTTTGCTGTGTCATGCAACCGCCAACGGCAATTATCAAGTCTTTGTTTGTTCTCTTGAGTTTTTTAAGTGCTCCAATATTGCCTTCAGCCCTATCTTCCGCATTTTCTCTAATACAACAAGTGTTAAAAACTATAACGTCGGCATCATTTTCATTATTTGTTGACTGATACCCCATAGAAGACAAAATACCTGCAATCTTTTCAGATTCATGCAAGTTCATTTGGCAACCGTAAGTTATTATAAAATATTTCTTTAAATTACTACTCATAGTTAATATCATAAACTATTTCAAAAATTTTGTCAATTATTAACGATAAAGCATAAGATATTATTTTATTTTGCATACTAATTTCGTATGAAAAAAATCTTAAAAATAAGTTTATTAATCCTATGCTTGCTAATATTAGTCGTTTTTAGTGTGTTTTTACTCTTAAATATTTCATTAAGCGAATACAAACTTGACAAAAACAAGCTCGTAGATTTAACCAGAACGGTTAATTATTATGACGTTAACGGCAATTTAATCTTAGAAAAATCAAACGGGCAAAACGTGGTTGATTTTAACGAAATAAATGATTACACTAAAAATGCTTTTATCTCAATAGAAGATAAGCGCTTTTATTCTCATAACGGTGTTGATTATAAGGGTGTTTTACGTGCAGTCAAAAACAACCTTTTAAGTCGTTCTTATAAAGAAGGAGCGTCAACAATTTCGCAACAATTAATAAAAAACACTCACCTTTCGAGTGAAAAAACCATCAAGCGAAAGTTTGCTGAATTAAAATTAGCAAAAGAACTAGAGAAAAACTTTACAAAAGATGAAATATTAGAAAAATATTTAAATACAATTTATTTTGGCGATAATTGTTATGGAATTTCAAACGCTTCAAATCATTATTTTGGTAAAAAGGCAAGTGAATTGACAATAGCTGAAAGCGCTGGTCTTGCAGGAATGATTAAGGCACCATCAAATTACTCGCCGTTAAACAATTTTGATAAATTTAATTCTCGAAAAAATTTAGTCCTAAAGGAAATGTATTTACAAGAATACTTGAGCAAACTTGAATATGAAAATGCATTAAAAGAAGTGTTGAATTTTAAAACAAATACAAATGAAACAAAGTTTGATTACTTCTATCTTGCAAATAAGGAATATAGCAATATAGTAAATGCTACACCATACTCCACGACAAAAGACGTTTACACCTATTATGACCCAAAAATACAATGCGTTTTGGAGAATACGTTTCAAGATTTTGACGATAATTTTGATAAAACCGTGGTGATAACTAATAAATTTGGCGACGTGATATCATATTATTCAAGTTGCGGAGAAAGATACAGGCAAATCGGCTCAACAATCAAGCCATTACTTGTTTATGCCCCGGCAATACAGGAAAACTTGGTGTCTGAAATGACTCCCTTGCTAGACGAAAAGACTGATTTTAATGGATATTGCCCGTCAAATTACACAGATAAATATTATGGTTACCTTTCAGTTAAAGATTCAATATCTAAGAGTTCTAACGTTTGCGCTGTAAAGTTGTTAAACTCATTAACGATAGAAAAAGCAAAAAAATACCTTAACAAAACCGATATTCAACTTACTAATAATGATAATTTTTTAGTTATCGCATTAGGTGCAACCGAAAAAGGCGCAACCTTAACTCAACTTGCGGGTGCTTATAACTTGTTTATAAATAACGGCAATTACACTCCAACAAGTTGCATAAAATCATACGGGAAATTATCAGGTATTAAACGTAAAAGCACCAAGATTTTTGACGATGACGTAGTTTATATAATGAACGATATGCTTAAAAGCGTTGTAACAAATGGCACGGCTAAAAAATTGTCATATTTAGACTTTGACGTTTACGCCAAAACAGGAACAGTTGGCGACAAAAACGGGAATACAGATTCATATTGTATTTCTTATACGGGAGATTACGTGGTTGCTGTTTGGGTTGGCGTAAAAGAGAAAGAACAAGCAACAAACACTTTAACAGGTGGCGGATTGCCAACTATTATAGCAGGCAATTTGCTTAGTGAAATATATAAAAACAACACGTCTAGCAATATTACAAAGCCAGAAAATGTTGTTGAAGTAAAAATAGATAGGTTTGCTTACGAAAACGACCACAACCTTGTTTTAGCCGACGAAAACGCACCGGAAAGATTTACAATAAGCGGAATATTTAGAAATGAATCCATTCCTAAAACGAAGTCTACAAGATTTTCAAAACCAAATTTAGAAAAGCCAAAAACCACAGTAAATCAAAATGAATTTATAGTATATTTATGTCAGACAGAATATTTTGATATTAAAATTTTTAAGACAATAAACGATAAAAAAATGCAAGTTTTTGATAGTAAAACTGCTATTGATAAAAAAGCGTACAAGGAAAGGTTATTGCCAAATAATAAATATGAATTTACGGCTATACCCTATTTTGATAACGGAAAAGAAATTTTTTACGGCGAAGAAATTGTTTTAGGAAAAATAAAAACGCCGAGCATAGAACTCGGCGATTGGTGGTTAGAAAATTTATAGAACGTATTTTTCTATCTTTAAGAAAGCCTCTTGAATAAGCCCCTCAATATCTAACTTACTCTCAGCTTTAATAACCTTTTCTAAATTAGGCTTAATTGCTGGGAATTTTGGCAAAAAGACCGTACAGCAATCTTCATAAGGCAATATTGATGTTTCATACGTGTCTATTTTTCTTGAAATTTCAATAATATCAATCTTGTCAAAAGCGATGAGCGGACGTAAAACAGGCATAGTAACAACTGAATTGGAAGAAGTAATACTTTCAATGGTTTGGCTAGCAACCTGTCCTAAACTTTCCCCTGTTATAATTGCTTGGTCACCTTGTTGAATTGCAAGTCTTTCGGCAATTCTCATCATGAAACGGCGCATAAGCGTTATCATAAATTCTTCTGGACAATGCTTATGTATGGCTTCTTGTATATGTGTGAATGAAACCACGTACAAGTTCATACCCCCGTTATATTCACCAACACGTCTTGCAAGTTCAATAACTTTTTCTTTTGCTGCTTCACCGGTATAAGGAAAACTGTGGAAATGTATACAATTAAGCTTCATTCCTCGCTTACAAGTCATATAACCCGCCACAGGGCTATCAATACCGCCTGATATCAAAAGCATGCCTTTACCAGCAGAGCCAACGGGCATACCACTAATGCAATGCACAACGTCTGTATAAACGAAAGTTTTACCGTCTTCTCTAATATCAACGTAAACTGTAAAGTTGGGATTTTTAACGTCTACTTTTATTTTAGCACCAAACTTTTCTAACAACCTACCGCCAAGCAACATTGCCGTTTGCATTGAGTTTGGCTGAAAGGTTTTATCGGCACGGTTAACAACAACCTTAAACGTACCGTATTTTTCATCACAAAGTAAACTTGATGCTTCAAAAATCTTCTCAAATTCGCTATCAACGACAAGCGCTCTACTATAGGTATGTATTCCTGGTATTTTCGAAAGTTTTTCAGTAATAACGTCATAATCGTTTTCATCAAAATTTTCAATTAAGTAT
>JAGCIP010000196.1 GCA_017648525.1 Clostridia bacterium | reverse complement strand
GTTAATACGAGTTTCCTCGGTAATCTTAACCTCTGTCATAGCAACGTTGAAGTCCACTCTGACAAGACATTTTTTACCCTTAACGTCTACGTCTTTGATAGATTTTTTATTCATATCTTTTTCTCCTTTAAGCAGTCGGCCCTTTTTTAAACCAAAACTACCGCATTATTTTTAATTTCTTAACCATTATATAAAGAAATCCGCCGTTTGTCAAACGTTTACGGCGGATTTAACTATAACTATATTAAATTTTAATCATCACTTTTAGGCGTTGAACAATAATGCTTTATGCTTTGCGCAACGTTGCGAATATGGTCGCCTATACGTTCAAGATGCGATACCGTTTGAAGATATACCGAACCAACTTGCGCAGTACATAAATTGAATTTCAATCTTTCTATATGCTTACTTTCTAACGCAACGCTTAAATCGTCCATCATTTGTTCAAGTTTTTCAACTTCTTTTAGCATTGATAAACTTCTCTCGTCAAACGCTGATATAGACCATTCGTAAAGGCTATTGAAAGTTTCAAGAAGTTCGGTCAATTCCTTTTTAGCGTCGCCAGAGAAAGTTAGCCCCTCTGCACGAAGTTTATGTGCGTATTCCATAATGTTTTCCGCATAGTCGCCTATACGTTCCATATCGGAAACGACGTGATAATAAGAACCAACCTTTTTATCGTCTTCATCACTTAAACTCTTACTTAAAAGATTAGTAAGGTAGCCCGTGATTTCTTTGTTATAGAAGTTAAGGATTTCTTCGTTTGAACGTATGGTTTCGGTGTTATCTACTTCACCGATAAGCATTTCAATCGCAAGATTTACGTTTGCTTTTGCAAACGTACCCATACGCATAATTTCGTTTTTAGTATTACCAACTGCAACCGGCGGAGTGCTTAAAAGTCTTTCGTCGATAAAAGCAAAGTTAAAGCGTTTATCTTCTTGAAGTTTCTTGTCGGGCACAATCAAGCAAGCCAGTTTAACAACGAATTGTGCAAACGGCAACAATATTAAGGTCGTAACTACGTTAAACAAGGTGTGGAATATTGCTATTTGTTGACCCACGTCGGCTGATATTGATGCGAAAATAGCACCAACTTGCGCCTTTAAAATCCAAAGCGGTGCAAGGAATATTATGCAACCGAAAACATTAAATAACAAGTGAACTACTGCCGTTCTCTTTGCGTTAACGTGTGTGCCCGCAGACGACATTATTGAAGTTATACAAGTACCGATATTTGAACCAAGCGCAAGGAAAAGAGCGTTTTCAAAACTCAATACGCCGATACTTGCAAGAACTACCATTAAACTCGTTATAGTTGACGAACTGTGAACAAGCGCAGTTAAAACTATACCTATCAACACAAGCAACAACGGGAAATGGTCGCCACGGAATATGGTTTCTACCCACTCGTAAGGCAAGGTTTTGCCCGCATTATCTTTGAAAAACATTATTGATTTTGCATAAGTTGAAATAAATTCAAGACCTACGAAAATCAAGCCTAATCCCGCTAAAATATTGCCAACATTTACAACCTTTTCGTTTTTAAGTAGCATTGACATTAAAATACCGACACAACCTATCATTGATGCGATTGCGCCTATATCTATTTGACCGACACCCGAAAGTGAAACGATATGCGCAGTTACCGTCGTACCTATATTAGCACCCATAATAACGTTGGTTGCTTGAACCAAAGTCATAAGCCCGATATTAACAAAACCAACGAGCATGACCGTAGTTGCCGTTGAACTTTGTATAATACTCGTTACCGCAAGGCCTATGCCTACGCCCGCAAATCTATTAGACGTAACTTTGCCGAGCATCTTTTTCATACCCTTTCCGGCAACTTGTTCTAATGCGCTACCCATTACTTTCATACCTATCATCATTGCGGCAACGCCACCGAACATAAAGAAAATGTTCCAAATCATTAGTAAACTTACCTTCCTAGTATTTTTCTATATTAATTTAATTTGTGTTTTAATTTATTTTCAAATAATTCCATAATAATCATAACTAAAATCTTACTCGTTTGTCAAATATTTTTTATGCGAAAAATAAAAAACACCGCTAGCGGTGTCTTTATTTTTATTTATTAGGTATTTCGCCTTCGGTCTTAAAATTAGGATAACCCAACTGTCTTAACCCTTCGTAAACGCCTACACATACGCTGTTTGACAGGTTGAGAGAACGAACTTCACCAAGCATAGGCAAGCGAACGCACTCGTCGTAATGTTTTTCTAATAAACTTTCTGGTAGCCCTTTGGTTTCCTTTCCAAAAACCAAAAAATCTCCGTCTTTATATTGCGCATCAGAGTGAATTTTTTTAGATTTTGTTGAAAAAAACCAAAAATTACTTCCGTTATAGAATTTGTCCATTACTTCTTCTATACTATCGTAATAGTAAATTTCCACGAGATTCCAGTAATCTAATCCCGCTCTTTTTAAGTACTTGTCCGAAACTTCAAAACCAAGCGGACGAACTAAATGCAATTTACTGCCCGTAACGGCGCATGTTCTTGCTATATTCCCTGCGTTTTGCGGAATTTCAGGTTCAACTAAAACCACGTTAAATGCCATAACAATCTCCTTTTAATACCCCGAATTAAAGTCCCTGTACAGCCCACGCCTTCTTGAACTTATTAATCGGTAGTCTTTTTCTATCTTAATTTGTGCATCTATAATATCGGCTGTTCTCGCAACCGTTATGTCCCCTCGAATATCTGCAACGCAAGCGTAACCGCTTGCACATAACGACATTGCCACTCCGTTTGCAAAAGCACCTGCTCTAAGCATTATTTGTGGCATAGCCGTTTCAAGTTTCTTAAATAGGCATACTATAAAGTCCGCATCACACAATGCTAGCACCCGTGCCGTTTCAGGAAAAAACAAGTCTTCTGCTATAATTACGCCTATTTTCCCCGCACTAGTATCGTAAACTCTAAAACTCCCGCCTGATGCATATTCGCTATCGTCAATAGAATGCGCCATATCGCTTACGCCCAAAATTTTACCACGGTCGGCTACGACTGCCGAGTGACGAAATACGCCGTAAGTATCGGTATCGCACCCACATATTATTACCGACGATAATTGCTTTGAAAGTTTTGCAACGTCTTGAAAATATTCGGTGTCGCCGTTTAATTCCTTTTTATAACTAACCAAGCCTAGCCCGTTAAACCCGAACACGTATAAATCGTGTTTACCTAACTTTGCAAGGCTCTCTTGCCAAACTTCGTTTAAACTTTTCTCCGTAGCAAAGCAAACTTTCATAAACTTCCCCCGTCGCCTTTTCTATATCATAATATTTTGGGAAAATCTATTTTGTTAACTTCTACACGCCTTTTTCTATGAGTTCTCTTAATTCTTGCAAATCGTTAGCCTTGCACAATGCAAGTTTAAGGTCCTTTACTCCCGAAATTCCTTTAAAGTAATAGGGCACGAATTTTCTAAACTCAACCGTTGCCGTATGGTCGGTATAAATTTTAGACGATAGTGTTAAATGCTCTAAAATATAACTTTTTAAGTCGTGCTTATGTTCGGTATTCGTTAGGCGGGCAATTAAGAACGGGTCTGCAATAGCACCCCTTGCAATCATAACTCCGTCTGCACCCGTTTGCTCAAGCATTTTATCGGCGTCGCTTTCGGTAAAAATTCCGCCGTTTGCGATAACGGGTATTTTAACCGAGTGTTTTGCTTTTTCTATTGCTTTATAATCAGGCTCTCCTGAATAATAGGCTTCTCTAACCCGCCCGTGCACGGTTATAAGTTTTGCGCCCGAATTTTCCGCCATCTTTGCGTATTCACTTGCAATATCGTCGCCATACTTTAACCCCGTGCGGATTTTGACGGTAATAGTTTTGCCACTCTTAACGCATTCTTTTACAACGCTTTCGGCTTTCTTAATATCCTTTAGTAAGGCGCTCCCTTCTCCGTTTTTATATACTTTTGGAACGGGACACCCCATATTTATATCTATTATTGAAAAATCTCGCAGATAATCGCTTTCGCACGCCGAGCGCATATAATAAGGGTCAGCCCCGAATAATTGAACTGCGGTCTTATCTTTATTATCACCCGAATAGATTAGCGTGTTGTTGTTTTTGCCACCAAATACAAGCCCTTTTGCGCTTACTAATTCGGTAAAAGTCAAGCCAGCACCCATATCTATTTGAAGTTTTCTTATAGCGTAATCGGTATACCCCGCCATCGGGGCAAGGAAAATATTATTCCTAACTTGCGTATTGCCGATTGTAAGTTCGCATAGTTGCATTTTTCGCCCTCGTTTTTATTATCAAGGTTAAGTTTACCAAACATGCGCTAAAATAGCAAGCGATTAACGCAATTGAACTGCCGTAAACGTTTACTCTTGGGTTTTTTAATAAAATCAAAGTCAAAACCGTTTTTATCGCAACGCCTAACCCTAAACTAATCACGGGAAAATAAGTTTTGCCCTTGCCTACTAAAATTCCGTTTGTCGTTTGCACCAACGATAAAAGTACAACACAAGGCGAAGTTAATCTTAAAAGGTTTATTGCAGTAATTTTTTCCTGCGCACTTAATGAACGAAAAAGTAAATTTATTATAAAGGGAGCAAAGAAAAAACAAAAAATAGCGCACGGCAAGGATGCTACAAGCGTTAACAATAAACTTCTTTTTATTTTGCCTGCCTTTTCCTTTTCAGTTTTAGCAGAGGACACGGCGGGTATAGCCACCGCAGATATACCATAACATATTGATACGGGTAGATTGATAACCGTCATAACCGCACCCGAAAACAAACCGTAAAGGGCGGTAGCGTTAGCGTCGTAAACGCTTATTAAATTGACCGTTAAAAAACTATCTATAACTTGCGATAAGGGAATTGCCACCCCTATAATAGTTAATGGAAAAGTAGTTTTTATTATGTTTTTTACATAATATGAAAAGTTGCTCGCACGTTCAAAGGTGGGGTTAAAAGACGCCTTTTTTCGTTTTTTATATATTAAAATTAAATAAATTAACGCAACCGTTTCCGACAC
>JAGCIP010000195.1 GCA_017648525.1 Clostridia bacterium | reverse complement strand
GGTAGCATCCGTCACGAAAATCCCACTCGCAAGAAAGAATATGCTTTGCTATATCGTTAAATTTTTCCACCGTGGATAGCCCGTTTTCTAAAGAAAAACTAAAAACTTCTCTACAAAAAACCTTTTTAACGGTATCGGTTAAAGAATAAACGCAAAGGCGGTTTGTTTCGCCCTTAAAATTTAGGGCAATAAGAGAGCATCCGCATTGCGAAAACCTTAAAATTTCCGTCTCGCAAGCGGGGGAATTGAAAGTTTCCGCATAAAAATCGTTTGGCGTTTCTATGGAAAGTTTCAAGCTGTTTTCGGTAAAAACGGTAACTACTGCGTCGCTAAACTTTTCTTGCTTGATAATCTCAAAAGGCAGTTGAGCGTGTGCCTTATAAAACTTTATTAGGTATCCGCCCTTTAAGTCGGTAACACTTGTAAAGGGTGGCGGAGAGCATAGAAATTCGCTGTCTAAAATAAAGTTGAGCGGAAAAGATGCGCTCTGCAAAGGGCAAACTTCAATAAAAGGCGGGTTGCCGTTTACACGCAAAGGCTTTACCGTATTAAAAATACTGCCGTAATATACGCCGTTAATTTTCACTACGGCGGGGAAGTCGCAAGAAAAATAATAATACATCTTATAAAATTGTATGTATATCTTTACTATATTATGTCAATAACATAACCGTAAAACTATAAAAACCTAAAAAGGAGTATTATTATGGAAAAGATATACGGTTACAAGGAAAAAGACGTTGTGGGGTTGGCACGTTTCTTAAACGGAAAGGAAAATCAGCCACTATCACGCACGTTTGAAGAATACGCAAAGATTAGCAAAAAAGCAAAAGGAACGGTTAGAAATCTTTATTACGCACTTGCAAAATTAAGCCAGACGGACGGAGATTTTTGCCAAAAGTATTTGGGCGGAAAAACCCTTTCGGTTAACAAAATCGTGGAGTTTAGCGATTGTGAAGAGCGACAACTCATAAAGAAAATTTTGCTTGCAAAAAGCAAAGGGCTATCGGTTAGAAGTGAAATTATGCGCTTGTCGGGCGGGGATGGAAAAATTGCTTTGCGCTTACAAAACAAGTATAGAAACGCCGTTAAAAATAAAGAAGAACTTATTGAAAGCGTTAAAAACGACTTGGTTTTAAGCGGTGTAAAAATTAAAGAAGATTACTTGTCTACTAAATCTGTTTTACAAAGCGAGCCGTTTGAAAAATTAAAAAGCGAAATTAATAATTTAGTTGCTAAAATATCTATAAAAATTCAGCGTGAAAACGAGTTCTTAATAGTAAGAGTTGCCCTTTTAGAAAGCGAAAATCTAAAACTTTCTAATCTTCTTTACGGCGTTTCACCTATAGACACGGTCAACTATTTTGGTGGTAACGGTGGGAAAAAAGCGTTAAATTAGAAAATCTTAAAAATTGAAGTTGAGTTGAAGTTCGTTGTATATACTAAGGAAAAACAAATTCAAGGAAAAGTTTATGGATTTATTTAAAAAATGCGGTAGTTTAACTAACGTTAATTACGCAAAGGAAAAAAATATTTACCCTTATTTTCATCAACTCAACTCTAAACAAGGTCCGCGAGTTGTGATGGAAGGTAAGGATATGATTATGATAGGCTCTAACAATTATTTGGGTCTTACTTCTCATCCTGAAGTTATTGAGGCGGGCATCAAGGCGCTTGAAGACTACGGTAGCGGGTGTTCAGGCAGTAGGTTTCTAAACGGCACGCTAGACGCTCACGTCGCGTTAGAAAGCGAACTTGCCGACTTTTTAGGGAAAGAAGACGTTGTAACTTTTTCCACCGGATTCCAAAGTAATTTGGGAATAATAAGCGCAATTGCTGGAAGAAACGATTATATTCTTTGCGATAAAGAAAATCATGCTAGCATTTACGACGGGTGTAGATTATCTTTTGCTAAAATGTTAAGGTATAATCACTCGGATATGGAAGATTTAGAGCGCCTATTAAAGAGTATAGACACTTCTGTATCGGGAATTTTAATAGTGACCGACGGCGTTTTTAGTATGGGCGGGGACATTTGTAAATTGCCCGATATAGTTCGTCTTGCTAAAAAGTACGGCGCAAGGGTTATGGTGGATGACGCTCACGGTCTTGGTGTTTTAGGCGAACACGGTAGAGGTACGGCAGAACATTTCGGCTTGGAAAAGGACGTGGATATCTATATGGGAACTTTCTCTAAATCGCTTGCAAGTCTTGGTGGTTATATGGCGTCTACCAAAGAAGTGTGCGAGTACGTTCGCCACGTTTCTCGTCCGTTTATTTTCTGTGCAAGTATTCCGCCCGCAAACGTGGCGTGCGCAAGAAAGGCTTTGCAAATATTAAAGCGAGAGCCTGAGCGTGTTAAAAACCTTATTGATATAAGTAACTATATGCGTGACGGTTTAAGGCGGGCAAACGTGGATATTATTGCCATTGACGAAACGCCTATTATCCCGATATATACTTACGAAGACGAGAAAACTTTTTTGGCGTGCAAACTGCTCTTTGAACGCGGTGTTTACGTAAATCCCGTAGTGTCGCCCGCTACTCCCGTGGGGCAAGCGCTACTTCGTACTAGTTATACGGCAACGCATACCAAAGAACAAATGGATATAGCCATAGAAAAAATATCAGAAGTTTTAAATATAGTAAAATCCATTTAACGATAAATCGGCAAATAAACTTGCCGATTTTTTAGTTTAATTTATTTGACAAAGGGAATAAATATCACTATAATATAATTGCAACTAAAAAGGTTGCAATTAAAGGTGAGTAATGAAACTATCTTCTAAAGCAAAATACGGCATAAAGGCCTGTCATATTTTGGGGATGAATTATCCTAATGCGTCGGTTTCTGCGAGTG
>JAGCIP010000194.1 GCA_017648525.1 Clostridia bacterium | reverse complement strand
GTCAAGATAAGCAATTATATCTTTCTTGTAAGGTATGGTAACGTTATAACCGTCGTATTCCCCGCTAGAAACGAACGACGACAATCGTTCGGGCGCAACTTCAACCAACTCGTAAGAATACTTGCCTAAAAGTTCGTGTATGATTTTTGAATAACTATGCTTTAAGGTCTTGCCTATTAAAGCGAATTTTTTATCCATTATTAAACCGTTTCTCCATAAGCACCTAAAAAGGTAAATTGTTCAGTAGAATTATCTAATTCACACAAAAGGTTTCTAACCCCTTTTTCTCTTACGTCGCAATTAAAGTCAAAGTAGAACATAAACTCAAAACTTGACCCAACTATCGGGCGAGATTCAAGTTTAGTTAGGTTGATGCCTAAATGCGAAAATTTAGAAAGTAATTTGTTAAGACTGCCCGGCGCATTTTGTGGGAGCGTGGTCATAATGCTTATCTTGTTTGCGCCAGAATAAAATTCCATATCTTTTGCAATTAAAATAAATCTAGTGTAATTGTTATCGCTGTCTTGAACGTTGGTTTCTAAAAGTTTAAGCCCGTAAATTTCCGCACACTCTCTAGAAGAAATTGCAGCGATATCCGTTCTGCCACTTTCTTTAACCATTTTAGATGCAACCGCCGTGTTTGCACAAGCGGTAATCTTTGTGTTCTTAAATTGTTCTAAATATTTTTTGCATTGACTAAGCGCTTGTTCGTGCGAATAAATCTCGGTAATTTGCTCTTTTTTAGTGCCGTTATTGACAACTAGGTTGTGGTTTACAGGCATTCTAATGCTCTTTACTATATAGAACTTGTGTTCTTTCATAAGGTCGTAAACTTGATTAACAGAGCCCGCAGAACTATTTTCGATAGGCAGAACACCGTATTTACAAAAACCCTTTTCAACCGCTTGGAAAACACCGTCGAAATTTTTAAAGTAACTTACGTCTGCAATTTCAAACAACCTTTCCGCAGCAATTCCCGAATACGCACCCGCCACGCCTTGACAAGCAACCTTTGCCTTAACGGGAAATTTTAATTCCCCTTTATCAATGGCGGTTTGTATTTTCTTGTTAAGTTCCGAATCATAATCAGCGTTAGCCGTTTGATAAGCCTTGCTAGTGTCGAATATGGTTTCAAACACCCTTTTAAGATAAGCCTTGTTATCTTCTTCTACAAGGTCTGTAACACGAAGAATTATATCCCTTTCTCTATTCGGGTCAGAAACGGCTTTTCCGCTCTTTTTCTTTGCGGACGAAACCTTTTTAACAAGTTCCATTCTTTGTCCATAAAGGGTGGCTATTTGGTCGTCTATTATATCAATTTCATCTCTAATTTTGCTTAAATCCATTTTTATCGCTCCTATAAACTGTCATATATTGCTATTGCTGAAATTGCTTCTATTACAGGAACGGCTCTTGGCGTTATGCACGCGTCGTGCCGTCCGCTAATGGTAATTTTAGTGTTAACACCGCTTTCCATATCTACTGTGTCTTGTTCTTTTGCTATGCTCGGCGTGGGTTTTATCACCACCCTAAAAGTAAGTGGCATACCGTTTGAAATTCCGCCGTTTATTCCGCCGTTATGGTTGGTTTTTGTTTTAACAGCGTCGCCGTCAAAGTAAAAAGCGTCGTTAGCCGTACTACCGCACATACCCGCCAAGTCAAATCCGCTACCAAACTCAATGCCTTTTACCGCAGGAACTGCAAAGGCTAATCTTGAAATAACACTCTCTAAACTATCGAACATATATTCCCCAACGCCTATGGGTAGCCCTGTTATAACGCACTCTATAATTCCGCCAACCGAATCAAGATTTTTACTTGCGCTTTCTATTTCCGCCTGCATTTGCTCTTTAACGCCGTCGTCAAGCAAAGGAAAATTTTGGTCGCTAAACTCTAAATCTTTAATATTTGCGGGTAAATCTTTGTAACTTTTACCTTTAACGCTACCTATTTGCGCAATGTATGCGTTGATTTTTATGCCTTGTTCTTCTAAAATTTGCTTACAAATTCCACCCGCTATGCACATAGGTGCGGTAAGTCTACCAGAAAATTTGCCACCGCCACGATAATCAAAACCGTTGCCATATTTTGACCAACCAACAAAATCCGCATGGGCGGGACGGGGTTTTTTAACCGTGTTGTCGTAATCCGAACTGCGCTTTGCCGTGTTTTTAATAACGCCCCTAAATCGCCCGCTAAACTTTTCGCCGTCAAACCCGCTTTCAATTATTATTTCGTCGCTTTCAAGTCGCTTTGTAGAATAAACGGTGTTTCTAGCACGCCTGCGAGCCATAAACTCGTTAAGTTTGTCTAAATTTACGCTCTTTCCATCAAGTCCGTCTATTAAAACGCCTATTTCTTCGGCGTGCGACGCACCAAATATCTCTACTCGCAAATTTTTTCCGTCGTACACCGAATATTGTTTATCGTTAAACTCTTGCACTTATTTTACCCCCGAGTTTTTGGTAATCTTCAAAAAAAGTTGGATAAGATTTATTAACCGCCTCCGCACCGATAAGCGTGCTATTCCCACTTGCGCCAAGTGCAAGCACCGCCGTCGACATTGCTATTCTATGGTCGTTAAAAGAATCCACCTTGCCACCGACGGGCTTTCCGCCGTGCACTATAAGGTTTTCTCCGTCAAACTCGGCGTCTATGCCGAACCCCGCCAACATACTTATAGTTGAAGTTATTCTATCGCTCTCTTTTATCTTTAAGCGTGAAACCCTTTTGATTATACTATCGCCGTTAGCATAAGATGCTAAAACTGCGGTTATAGGCACTAAATCGGGGCAATCTTCGGCGTCGTAACTAAACGATTTTAATTGACTTTTAGCAACCTTTACACACTCGTTATTAGCCGAAATTTGCGCACCCGCTTTGTCTAAAATCTCTATAATCTTTTTATCGCCTTGCGCACTTGAAAGATTAAGTCCTTTAACGGAAACTTCCCCGTTAATCGCGCCCGCAACCAAGAAAAACGCCATATTAGACCAGTCGCCTTGCGGTAAAACCTGCCCGAAAAACTTGCCGTTCCCTTTTATTTTATAACCTTTCTCACTCTCAAAAACGTTAACGCCAAAATTTTCAAGAACTTCTAACGTAATTTTAACGTAAGGCGCAGAAGACAAAGGTGTTAGTAGCACTATCTCGCTATCTTCTTTTAAGGTAGGTAGCGCCATAAGTAGCCCGGAAACGTATTGAGAACTTATATCACCACGCAGTTTGTATTCTCCGCCCGTAAGTTTTCCGCTTATCTTTATCGTCTTATCCGCCTGCACGCTAACGCCGTGCTCACGCATTACTTGAAACAACTCGTCGTTAGGGCGCTCTATAAGTTTGCCGTGTCCTATAAACTCGTATTCCCCACCAAGTGCACCGCACAAGGGTAACATAAATCTCAAAGTTGAGCCAGACTCTCCACAATCTAAAATGCGAACTCCGTTCTTTATATCTTTCAAGCACCTTTCGGTAGCCGTAATGTCTTGAGAAGTAAACGCACCGCAACCCGCAATAGGCTGGTTACCCGCTATAAAGTTGCAAATTGCTATTCTGTGCGCATAAGATTTAGAGGGTATGGCTTGTATATCCCCAACTAGGCGAGAATTTTCTATAACTAAATTCAAGTCAAATACCCCCAAAGTTTGCTAACTTCAATCTTAACTTCACGCGCGTCGCCTATTCCGTAAGGCATAATAACTGCTATGCTATCTCCGCTACGCTTTTTGTCTGTAAGTGCGTTTTCTAAAATATCTTTTACCGAATAAGGTAAAGTTAATTCGCCTGCGCATTTACTTATTGCCGAAAGCATTTCGCTCTTTGTCGACTGCGCTATATAACCGTGTTTACAAGCGTTTTCTACTACTATATTAAGCCCCATTGCTACGGCTTTTCCGTGCGGGATAGTATAATTACTTAATCTTTCAATGCCGTGCGCTGGGGTGTGCCCAAGGTTTAACAATCTCCTTAACCCACCTTCAAACTCGTCTTTTTCTACGATTTGACGCTTATAATCTACGCAACGGTAAATAAGGTCTTCTATTTGATAATCCCCGCCGTTTATAAGCGAATATATTTTTTTATCTAAAAGTGCGTATTTTGCAACTTCGCCCATACCGTCACGGTAAATCTCGTCGGGCAAGGTGGACAAGGTGTCTACGTCGCATAAAACGAGTTTGGGTTGGCAAAACGCACCCACTAAATTTTTACCTGCGGGCAAATCTACCGCAGTTTTACCACCAACCGAAGAATCGATTTGCGCTAAAAGGGTGGTCGGCATTTGCACGCACTTAATTCCACGCAAATAAGTTGCTGAAACAAACCCCGCCATATCCCCCGTTACGCCACCACCAAGCGCAACCACACAATCGGTGCGAGTAACGCCGTTTTGGGCTAAGAAGTTAAGAATTTTTCCGTAAGTTTCAAGATTTTTGCTTTGCTCACCGTGAGAAAACACAAACTTTATAACCGAATATCCGCTTGAAATCAACGATTTTTCAACGACGCCAGAATAAAGCGCATCTACGGTATCGTCTGTAATCAAAGCAATTTTACATTTGGGAATAAAATCCGCTATTAGTTCGCCCGCACGTGCTAAAAGTCCACGCCCGATAAGTATTTGATACTCGTTAGACGCTTTTACCGTTACCCTTTTAAGCGGGCTGATAATATTACTCATTAGTTTTGCTCCTTCTCATTTTTTCGGATAAAAGTTTTTTCTCGTTTCCGTCGGCAAGAAGTTTTTTCATTTGGTCTATATCTTTATTTTTAAGTGCGCTTTTGTAATCGTTAAGTGCACCGACGATATTATCTATTTCGTTAACCAAAAAGTCTGCGTTGTCAACCGTGAGTTGCGCCCACATTTCAGGTGAAAGCCTTGCAACCCTTGTCATATCTCTAAAACTTCCCGCAGAAAAACCCATAAATTGACTTGCCGTTGGGCTTTTAATATATGCGTTTGACACCAAGTGCGCAAGTTGAGAGGTAAAGGCTATAATTTGGTCGTGATTTTCCGCCGTGGACATCACCACTTTTTCAAAACCTAAACTCAAAGAATATTCTTTTATAAACGCAAGCGTTTGTAAACGTGCCTTGACAGGCACTAAAATCATGCTGGCTTTATCGAACAAATTAGCCGTTGAGTGACTTACGCCCGAAAACTCTCTCCCCGCCATAGGGTGCGCCCCCACGAATTCTAAATTCGGGTACTTTTCGGCTAATTCTTTCATTTGCTTATAAACCCTGCGCTTGTTTCCACAACAGTCTATTACTAAACACCCGTCTTTTAACTTCGGGCAGTATTCGTTGAGTGCATTTTCCAACGCATTTGGATATAGAGAAAAGAAAACCACGTCCATTTCCCCTACGTTTTCTTGCGTTAACTTTTCGGTATAAGCCGAAAGTAGCAAGCCTGTTGCCATTGCTTTGTCGCTAATATCAAATGCGTAAACTGCGTCGTTAGTTCTTTTAGTTATTACCCTACCTAGCGAACCGCCGATAAGCCCTAACCCGATTATGCCTATTTTCATAATGTCGCCTATTAGTTATATAATTTACCCACGATAGGAAGTATGGTTTGAATTTTTCCCATAAGAGTTGCAAATTGTTCGGGATTAAGAGATTGTGCCCCGTCGCAAAGTGCGTGTTGTGGGTCGTTATGCACTTCTATAATAAGCCCGTCTGCCCCAGCACCTACTGATGCAAGCGACATAGGCGACACTAATTTAGCAACGCCCGTTGAGTGGCTGGGGTCGATAATGATAGGCAAATGCGTCTTATCTTTAAGAACGGGAACGGCTGAAAGGTCAAGCGTGTTTCTGGTCATAGTTTCAAAAGTTCTAATTCCACGCTCGCATAAAATTACTTGGCAGTTGCCTTCCGCCATAATGTATTCCGCACTCATCAAAAGTTCTTGCAAGGTGTTTGCAAGCCCACGCTTTAAGAGTATAGGCTTACCCGTTTTTCCAACTTCTTTCAAAAGTTCAAAGTTTTGCATATTTCTTGCGCCCACTTGAATTATATCAACGTCCTTAAACAAATCTAAATGGTTTATGCTAGTAAGTTCTGTAACGATAGGTAGCCCCGTTTCCTTTTTTGCCTTTAACAAAAGTTCAATGCCCGTATCTTTAAGACCTTGGAAAGCGTAAGGCGAAGTTCTTGGCTTAAACGCACCGCCACGAAGAAGTGTTGCCCCCGCTTGTTTTACGGCTTTTGCAACTTCTATAATTTGGCTTTCACTTTCAACCGAGCATGGCCCTGCAATAACGGTAAAATTATCACCGCCTATTTTGTGCCCGCCAACTTCTATAATAGTGTCTTCGGGGTGGAATTTTCTGTTTGCGTTCTTATAAGGCTCTTGAACTCGTTGGACTTGTTCTATTACGTCAAGCGAAGAAATTAAATCAATATCAACCTTACTGGTGTCCCCCACTAATCCTAAAACGGTAGAGTGTGTTCCACGACTTTCGTGGATTTCTAATCCTAAGCCTTTAATCCATTCGACTAAGTTGTTATATTGTTTTTCATCACAACTATTTTTAACTACAATAATCATATCCATTCTCCATCTACAACAGTTATAAAAAAAGGCTTTGTAGTAATTACAAAGCCTTAAGGTTTTTCACATTTTCACGCAAAAAAATCGGTATAGTAATTACTAACGCGATATTAAAACCTTCCTATTAAAATAAAAATAAAAGTATGCGTGGTTAAATTTCATTAGATTTTACTCCTAAAAACACTTTAATTATACCCCCACAAAAAATCGGTGTCAAGTGTTTTTCAAAAGTTTTTAATAAATTACTATATTTTTAGCGCAATCAGTTTTTCCCCGTATTTCATTATTAAAGCGTATAAAACCACCGCTAAAATAGTGGTAACGGCAAAAAGAATTGCAATGCCTATTACAATGGGAATTTCCACAAAGTTTAAGAAAATAAAACACAACCCCGTGTAGGACATACTGAATAGCATTGTTAAAAAAACCGAAACACTACGCTTTACAACTTCTACCGTGCTTTTCCAATCCATGTGCGGGAAAAGCAAGTTCATCATAAGCCCAACTTCCCCACCAAGGCAGGAAACGGCTAAACCAAACCCTGTTATTAAAAGCACAACGTAATATGGTGCGCCAAGTATTATTGTAGACACCAACGAACCAACGAAAGCAGACACTACAAAAAATACTGCGTTAGTTGCAAGTTTAACGTTGAGTAATCTTTTTATACTAATAGGCGAAGTTCTTATTATCCAGAAAGAGTGACCTTCTAACGAAAGTGAACAGTTGGTTGCTGGCGTAAGTGAAAAGGTAAAGGTCAATATCAAGGGATAAATAAATATCAATTCTTCCGCATACCCCATTCCCATAGATTTTAAGACGATAGGAAAAGCTATTAAGCCAGCAAGCCCTAAAATCGGACCAAAAATCATATTTATAAGATAATTAACGTCCGAAAAAGCACGCTTTACTTCTCTAACAAAGAGCGCATTTAATTGAGAGCGCCCACCATAAGATGAAAGTTTGAACGCTTTGCTCTTTTTGTTGGTCTTACCGATAGTGTTAAGCCACTTATATCCAAAAGCAGTTAAAGTAGCCACGCCCACGAAAGAAAGAACATTGATTAAGCAATAAATAAGTAAAGATTGCCACTCGGTAATGCTTTTTAATGCGATAGGATAGATAAAATATATTCGGCTTACCATTGTGGCGTAACTAAAACTCGTCATATCAAAACCGGAAAAACCAAGCGCCATAAAGCCGAACACCATAATTAACATAATAAAGGTTTGAACGGTGTTTTTTTTCTTAAAACGAGAAGAAATAAGATAAGTAATCACGCCTAATACAACTGAAATTGCAACGGGTAATAAGGGGCTAACTACCATCATTATTACCAAATACAAATATTGTTCTACTGCAAGAGCGGGGGCTATTTGCAAGTATTTAATAAGCGAGCCAACCATTATGACAAAGGTAAAGGCAAAATCTTGCAAGCAAATAAAAATTATCCTACTAAACACAATATCGTTGGTTTTGATAGGGAGTGAACTTAAAAATTCATAATCCTTATTGCCGAAAAGTAAGGCGATTACCGTGTAGAACGAAAGAAAGAACGACACAATGCAAGATAACGACGTCATTAACGGCAACACGTCGATAACGTTCCCGGTAGATAAAGATGGCAAAGCAAACATTTCTGCATAAGTAAAGCCTATGTAGCCAGCGCCAAACGCAAATGCGCACGCCGTTAAAATCAATCCGCCAACACCAGAAATCTTTTTGCCTTTAGGTGCGTGCAATATTTTATTCAGTCCTAAAAAAGATGCAAACTGAACTTTTAGTAATGATAAAAGGTTATTCATTAGTTGCAATCTCCAAGAATAAGCGCTCCAAACTTTCGTCGCCTATTAAATCTTCAACCACGCCTTCCTTAACGAGTTTGCCCTTTTTAATAATGCCAACTCTATCGCAAAGTTTTTCAACTACTTCTAAAACGTGCGAAGAAAAGAATATCGCCCCGCCGTTTGCGCAAATTTCTTTCATAATCTCTTTAAGTTTATGAGAAGCAACAGGGTCTAACCCAACGAACGGCTCGTCTAAAACAAGCAGTTTCGGGTTGTGAACGAGTGCGGATATTAACACTAATTTTTGTTTCATACCGTGCGAGTAAGAAGAAGTTAAATCCCCTAAATTATCTTTTATACCGAAAAGGGTTGCAAGTTCTTCTATCCTTTTAGTACGCTCGGCTTTAACTTTATAAATATCGCATATAAAATTAAGATATTGAACACCTGTTAAATGGTCGTAAATATCAGGATTGTCGGGAACGTAAGCGAAATCCTTTTTGCACTCGGTGGGTTTATCTTTTATGGACTTTCCGTTAATCAAAATCTCCCCTTCTTCAAAACCAAGCGCACCAACGATTGCCTTTATCGTGGTGCTTTTACCCGCGCCGTTATGTCCTATAAAACCGTATATTTCGCCCGCATTAACCTTTAGGTTAAGAGCGTCAACCGCCTTAAAATCACCGTAAGTTTTGGTAAAATTTTTAATTTCAAGCATATACTTGCTCCTTTTAATTATAAACCGTGATAGTTGATATCAAAAAGATATCATATAAACGAGTTTTTGTCAAGTGTTTTTTAGGTGTGTTTCCGCCACCTTACCGTTAATGATAGCGCCCACAACTAAGCCTATCATCATAAAATAAGTCCATAGTAAAAAGACGATTATTCCCGCAAGACTTCCGTAAAAAGCGTTATATGAATTAAAGTATCGCAAGTATAAAGTAAACCCTATCGTGCCTAAAACTATTACGAATAGCGAGCATAAAGAGCCAAGCGCAACTTCGTTAAATTTTAGTTTTACAGGGGCGATAAAACGATTTAACAGCACTATGATAAAATAGCAAAACAAAATAATCACTAAAAATGCGCTTAAGGTTGATAAAAGACTTTTTCCGTCGCCACTTAAAACAGGGTGTAATAATTCCCCGCCGAACGCTATTAAAAACGCCACGGCTAAAAAGGAAAAGAACAAAAAGGCAATTCCTAAAACTGCCCAAACTCTACGCATAATCCCCCTTTTTGCTTTGGAATTAACACCGTAAATATGGTCGCCGTCCTTGCTCATTTGTTTTAGTAAAGACGAGCCGGAAAAAAGCACCGACAAAACGAAAATTATCGTTGCGCTTTTAGACGCTTTTTCCGCCGTGGACACTATTATTTCCCCCGCAGGACGAAATTCTAAAGGCAATCTTGATACTAATTCAAGCGACAAATCCACTCCAAACACACCGAACGCAGTAACTAATAAAAAGGCTAGTGGCAACACCGAAGTTAAAAAGAAAAAAACCCACGCCCCAGCAACGGTGGTTAACCGTTTTTGAGAAAATATGTTAAGCACTCTTTTAATTTTGCTAAAAACCATAAATAAAGTTTGTGCTTATCTATCTATTTATATACAAAAAACACCCGCTTAAGCATTGCGCCCAAGCGGGTAAAAATTAAATTTTTTGAGAAAAGATTTTTGAGTAAATTTCCTTGTATTTATCGTAATAGAAAAGGTTTGTTCCGCTAGTGGTTACCGCCGCCGTTCCCGCCGCAACGGACATTTTCAAAAGTTCGTGCATAGGAACGCCTTTATTAAGCCCCACACAAGCGGCAGCGACCATACAATCGCCCGCACCAACCGTTGAGTTAACGGCAACCGACGCACTCTTGCAAAAATAACTTTCCGTTCCGTCGGTTAAAATAGCACCGTCCGCACCGAGCGACAACAATACGTTTTGAACGCCTTTATCTATATATTTTCGGCAGGCTTTAACCATATCTTTGATATCAACCACGCTTTCGCCCGCAAAACTTTCAAGTTCACGAAGATTTGGTTTCGCCATAAAAATTTCACGACTTCCGATAGCGGATAGCATATTGTTCTTTTCGGTATCAACTATTACTTTAACACGCCCAGGAATAACAGACAGCACTTCTCCATAAAACCCTGCGTCAACGCCTTTTGGTAGACTTCCGCTCATAACGGCTATATCACAATCGTTTGATAGTTCTTTAACTATTTCAATTAACTCTTGTTGCTTTTCACGGCTAACCGTTTCACCCCTATCGTTAATCTCGGTAAGCATTGAGCGCTTATCTATAATTTTATAGTTAGTTCTGGCGTTTCCGTTATTGTAAACGAATTTATGTCCTACTCCTTCTTTGTCTAAAACGTGCTCGAACATTTTGCTGTGGTTAGAGAACATAAAACCCGTTG
This sequence comes from Clostridia bacterium, assembly GCA_017648525.1. GTDB lineage: Bacteria > Bacillota > Clostridia > Christensenellales > Borkfalkiaceae > UBA1259. The sequence goes on along the minus strand of JAGCIP010000194.1, from coordinate 1,559 downwards.
AAAAACTCTTTTCGCCAAGTCTTGCAATCCCCATTGCAACGTTTAATGCTTTGCCCGAGTAGGTTTCAACTTTACTGTCTATTCTGTTAAGCATACCCACGTTAAGGCTGTCCATTTCAATAGTACAATCTATACTAGGGTTCGGGCATATAGTTAATATCATTTCTTACTCCTATCCGCTAATACACGGAATTATTTAATTTTTATATTTGCATTAAGTCAAATTTATTTTTTTGCGTCCGCAATAATTTTTTCTTGCGCAGAGAAAGGCACTTCTTCATATCCCACAAATTCCGAACTGAACTTTCCACGCCCTTGCGTCATACTGCGCAAATCGGTTGCGTATTTAAGCATTTCGATAAGCGGTGCTTCTGCGGAAATCTCTTGCAAGCCGTCCACTAATTCCATACCCAAAATTCTTCCACGACGCTTGTTCATATCTCCTAAAATATCGCCTGTGTAGTTATCAGGAACGGTGATTTTATAAGAATAAACAGGCTCTAAAATAACGGGTTTAGCACGAGATAATCCGTCTTCGTAAGCAAGTTTAGATGCTTGAACGAAAGCAACTTCCTTACTGTCAACGGGGTGATATTTGCCGTCGAATAAAGTACATTTTAAGTTAACTACGGGGTAGCCCGCAAGCACGCCCTTTTGGATGGCTTCTCTTAAGCCCTTTTCTACTGCAGGAATAAATTGTTTGGGTACTGACCCGCCTACAGTTTGGTCAACGAACTCAAACACTCCGTCGCTTGCGCCCGATTCAAACCTAATATTAACCACGCCGAATTGACCTGCGCCACCCGATTGCTTTTTATGTTTGCCTTCGGCTTCTGCAACGCCTGTTATGGTTTCCTTAAAGGCAACTTTCGGCTCGTCAAGGACTGCTTCACACCCAAATTTAGCCTTTAATTTTTTGCAAAGTACGTCAAGTTGAGTTTCGCCCTGTCCACGAATAACCATTTCGCCAGTTTCTTTGTCTTTTTCAACCTTAAAGGTTAAGTCTTCTTCCGCCAAACGATTAAGACCTTGGAAAACCTTGTCTTCTTCACCGCTCTTTAATGCGGAAATCTTCATAGTAAGTACGGGCGCAGGGAAAGGTATGTCGTAGAATTTAATCTTAAACGATTCGTCGCACAAGGTATCCATAGTGTTGGTATTGTTAAGTTTATTAACAGCACCTATGTCCCCCGCAACCAACTCGTCCACAGGCTCTTGTTTTTTGCCTTTCATTATATATAAACCGTTAATGCGTTCCTTTTCGCCCGTCGTAGAATTATAAACGGTCATACCGCTCTTAAGCGTACCTGTAAAAATTCTGACCATATTAAGTTTGCCAACGAACGGGTCGGCAACAGTCTTAAACACTTGTGCAGAAAGCGGTTTATTCACATCACACATAACCGAAATAACTTCGCCCGACTGGTCTGTTGCAAGCACGGGGCGTCTTTCAAACGGCGCAGGTAGCAAGTCTACTATTTCGTACATAAGGTTAATAACACCCATATTTTGAGTAGCTGAACCGCCCATAATCGGGATTGTTTCACCCGTTTTAAGCC
>JAGCIP010000193.1 GCA_017648525.1 Clostridia bacterium | reverse complement strand
GTATTTATCGGATACGGTAGGCACGGATAAAGATGGAAACGAATTGACGCTTATGGACCTTTTATTTGAAAAGGAAGATACCGTTTTTTCGCAAGTTGACAAAAGTATTGAGCGTGAGAAGTTTTTGCAGTTTATAAAAGGGGCTTTAACTGAGCGAGAATACACCGTGATTTGCTTGCGATACGGTCTTAAAGGGGAACGAACGTATGCTCAAAGAGAAGTGGCTAGATTTTTAAAGATTTCCCGCTCTTATATTTCCCGCATTGAAAAAAAGGCTATTGATAAACTTAAAGTGGTTGTCAAAAAAGGTCAATTTTATTGCTAAAAGTTTAAGTCTTTTAATTGCTAAATGTTTTTACTTGTGATAGAATATATCAAAGGAGATTTTTATGGAAAGTAAGATTGCCGTCGTTGCGATAATCGTTAGCGATATTTCCGCCGTTGAAAGAGTAAATTCTTTACTTCACCAGTACGGTGAATATATAATCGGTAGACTAGGTTTGCCGTATAAAGAAAAGAAGGTTAACGTTATTAGTGTAGTGATGGACGCTCCGCAGGAAATCATTAACGGATTATCGGGGAAACTCGGTATGGTTAACGGTGTTAGCAGTAAAGTGCTAACTACTAAATAAATATGTTCTATACTTTTATAAGCGGTGCTACGGGCGGTATAGGAAAGGCTTTTGCCATTGCCTGTGCAAAAAAAGGGTATAATTTATTTTTAACGGGTAGAACGATAGGTAAACTTTCCGCACTTAAAGGCGAAATTCTTTCTAATTATAAAGTAGCGGTAGAAATTTTCCCGTGTGACTTTACTAATGAAAGGTCGCGCAGTAAATTACTTGCAGAGATTGATAAAAACGGTTATAAATTCGATAGAATAATAAACGTTGCAGGCGTAGATATTCAAAAGGCGTTTACCGATTACACACCTGAAAAAGTACAATTTCAACTCCGTGTTAATAATGAAGCCACTATTATTTTGACGCACGCTCTGCTTTCAAGACGGGCAGACAATGCAGAAGTTATTTTTATAAGCAGTATGTCAGGCTCAACGCCTATGCCGTATTTTGCGCTTTATAGTGCGACTAAAGCAATGCTTATTAACTTTTCAAAAGCACTTCACTATGAACTTATAGATAATGGCGTAAAGGTTACGGTAGTAATGCCCGGTGGCGTGCCTACAAGACAAGATATTATAGAAGACATAAAAGGGCAAGGCCTTTGGGGGAAACTGTCTAGCAAAAGCCCCGATTTTGTTGCTGAAAAGTCATTAAAAGCAGTTAAAAAGAACAAATTAAAGTATATACCCGGTGGGTTTAATAGGTTGCTTTACGGCATTGTTAAACTTTTACCGCAACGGTTGGTTTTAAGATTTATTGCTCGCCGTTGGAAAAAACAAACAAAGGACGCTTTTTAAAGAGTTTAATTTAAATAGGCTCTTATCTATAAAAAACGATAAACAAAGGGGATAAATATGAGTAAGGCAGATGAAATATTTATTAAAACTTGTAGGGATATTATAGACAACGGGGTTTGGGATACAGACCTTCCCGTTCGTCCTAAATGGTTAGACGGCACGCCCGCACACACGGTTAAAAAGTTTTGCGTGGTTAACCGTTACGATTTAAGAGAAGAATTTCCGATAATAACCTTGCGTCGTACGGCATTTAAGTCTGCTATTGATGAAATTTTGTGGATTTGGCAAAAAAAATCTAATAATATTAAGGACTTAAATAGCCATATTTGGGACAGTTGGGCGGATGAAACGGGCTCAATAGGTAAGGCATACGGTTATCAATTAGGCGTTAAGCATAAATATAAAGAAGGCGAGTTCGACCAAGTTGATAGAGTTCTTTTCGACTTGAAAAACAATCCGTCTTCTCGTAGAATTATGACTAATATCTATACTTTTGCCGACCTTAACGAAATGAATTTATATCCCTGCGCTTACTCTATGACCTTTAACGTTAGCGGTAACGTTCTTAATGGAATACTTAACCAACGTTCTAACGACGTGGCGGTTGCAAACAACTGGAACGTCGTTCAATACGCAATTTTACTTATGATGCTTGCACAAGTTTCTGGGCTGGTTGCGGGTGAACTCGTGCACGTTATTGCCGATGCACATATTTACGATAGGCATATTCCCGTCGTAGAAGAAATGCTTAAAAATCCGCAATATCCCGCACCAAAGGTTATAATTAACCCCGAAGTTAAAGATTTTTACAAGTTTACCGTGGACGATTTTACAATCGTTGATTATGAATACAATAAACTTGATAGTAAATTTGAGGTTGCGATTTAATGAAAGCGATAGTTGCAGTTGACGAAAAGTGGGGAATAGGAAAAAATAACGATTTGCTTTTTTCTATACCTGAAGATATGAAATTTTTCCGCCAAACCACGCTGAATAAAACTGTTGTTATGGGCAGAAAAACCTTGCAGTCTTTTCCAAATGGTAACCCCCTTAAAAATAGAAACAATATCGTCCTTTCTAGAAATTATGAAAAAGACGGCGCTACTGTCGTAAAAGATTTGTTAGAGTTAAAAGCGGAACTTTTAAAGTACGACAAAGACGATATTTTCGTTATAGGCGGTGCGTCTATATACGAGTTGCTTTTGCCGTATTGCGAAAGTGTGTTGGTTACAAAAGTATACGCCGATGGAAATGCAACAGCGTTTTTCCCAAATCTTGACCAAATTGATGGTTGGGAAATGGTTAAAGAAAGCCAAATTATAGAAACTAACGGATATAAAATTAAATTTACGGAATATAAAAATCAAAGGGCTAATAGTTTGTAATTGAATATGTCGTTAAGTATTTACGCAAGACACCGAAAAAAGTGGGTTGCAAAACAAAATTTATATTAGAAAAAAGAGTAAAAGGTTAATTAACAGCCAAAATAAGGCTTGCTAACTTTTTACTTTTTTTATTTTACAAAAGGAATATAAAACCTTAAAATTCAAACAAAATTAAAGAAAAAACTAATTTAGGAGTGAGATTATGACGGCGACCTTAAAACGGACAAAAAGAGAGATGGACTTAACTAGCGGACCTATACTTAAAAAGATGTTTTTATACGCAATACCGTTTATTTTTACTAATATATTGCAAATTTTATTTAACGCTGCAGACGTTGCCGTAATCGGCATATTTAGAGGCGACAACGCCGTTGCTGCCGTTGGCGCAAACACTACTTTAACTGGATTGGTCGTTAATTTTTTCGTCGCCTTTTCAATAGGTTCTAACGTCGTTTTAGCAAAATACGTTGGCGCAAAAGATTTAACTAACGCAAGGCGTACGATAGGCACTTCCTTAGTGCTTGCTATTACTGCGGGGTTAATCTTAGTTTCAATAGGCGTGCCGTTAGCACCCACTTTCTTAAAAATTATGGGTTGCGCACCAGAGATTTTAGATATGGCGACTATCTACTTAAGAATTTACTTTTTAGGTATGCCTATAACAATGCTCTATAATTTTTGCGCATCTATTTTGCGTGCGGTAGGCGACACTAAACGCCCGCTAGTATTCTTGATGATAGGCGGGGTAACAAACGTTTTATTAAACTTATTCTTCGTTTGTGTTTGCAATATGAACGTAGAAGGTGTTGCCATAGCGACCATAACTTCTCAAGCGATTTCCGCAACTCTTTCCTTAATAGTTCTTGCTAAAGGAAACGGTTACGGTAGTATTAAAAAAGAATATTTTAGAATACATAAAAAGCAACTTGCGGAAATTTGTAAAATCGCCGTTCCGTCAGGTTTGCAAAGTATTGCGTTTAATATTGCAAACGTGCTTATTCAATCGACGGTTAATTCGTTTGGTGCGGTGGGTATGAGTGCAAACACCGTTTCTGGACAATTTGACGCTATGATATATAATTTAGGGAATGCAATAGCCTTGTCGTCTATGGCATTCGTTAGTCAAAATATCGGTGCAAAGCGTATGGACAGGGTAAAGCGTTCTATTTATTGCGGATTATTGCTCGTCGTACTTATGTCTTTTGGCGTAGGTTCGCTTTTCGCAATTTTTGCGCCTAATCTCTGTGGAATTATTGCTAATTCACAAGAAGTAATCAATATGGCGGTTATTAGGTTATGTATAATGGCAAGCACTTATTTTATTTGCTCAATAATGGAAGTTTTTTCTTTTTCGGTAAGGGCAATGGGCTATTCGGTTTATTCGTTAATAATAAGCGTGATTGGTGCTGTAGTTATAAGAATGTTGGCGTTAAAAATAGGAATATCTCTTATAAACGAATTCTATATTATCTTTATAACCTATCCGATAAGTTGGGTCATAACCGACCTTGTTTACATTTTTGCGGTTGTAAAAATTTACAAGAAAGTTAAGGCAAAAATTGAAAACGAAAGCAAAGAAATGGACCTTGAAAGCGCATAAATAATATAAAATAAAAAATTTCAAAAATTAAACACCCTGTTAGATTTATCTAACGGGGTGTTTGTTTTTAACCGCTAAAAAAAAGTTGCATATAATCTTGCATTACGATTTTTTAGGGTTTACAATGCAAGTGAATTCGGGCGGTGAACTATGCGGGAAATTATTGAAAGATTACTTGAAATTGAAAAAGAACAACAAAAAAGACAAAAAGAAGACACTCTTGCTAGATATAATACGGGTGAAAAAGTTCACTTAAAGCAACTTGCTTTTCATAAGTGTCAAAAAAAGAATAGGTGGGTGTTTGGTGGTAACCGTAGTGGCAAAACCGAGTGCGGAGCGGTTGAAAGCGTGTATATGGCACGTGGAATTCATCCGTATCGCCAAAATAAAGACAACGTATTCGGTTGGGTAGTTTCACTTTCTCAACAGGTACAAAGGGACGTGGCGCAGGCAAAAATATTACATTATCTTAAAGAATCCTGGATAGAAGACGTAACAATGTTATCTGGAAAGAAAGATAGCCTAAAGCACGGAATAATCGACCAAATACACGTTAGAAACGTTTTCGGTGGAATTTCAGTAATCGGATTTAAGTCTTGCGACCAAGGTCGTGAAAAGTTTCAGGGTAGTTCGCTTGATTTCGTTTGGTTTGACGAAGAACCGCCAAAAGACGTTTACGACGAGTGTCGTATGCGTGTAGTTGATAAGCGTGGCGAAATTTTTGGCACAATGACTCCGCTAAAAGGTTTAACTTTTATTCACGACGAAATCTATCTTAATATTCATAAGAACAAAGAAGTTTGGTATGAATTTATGGAGTGGGATGACAACCCCTATCTAGATAAAGAAGAGATTGAAAACCTTACCGCGTCTTTGTCACAAGACCAGTTGGAAAGTAGAAAGTACGGAAGATTTAAGCATAATAGCGGGTTAGTTTACCCAGAGTTTGACGAAAACGTGCACGTGTTAAAAGAACCGTTTAATCCACCAAAAGAGTGGCAAGACGTTATTTCTATCGACCCGGGATTAAACAATCCCTTGTCGGCACATTGGTATTGCGTTGACTATGACGATAACGTTTACGTTGTTGCAGAACATTACCAAGCGGGAAAAGACATTGGTTATCACGCCGATAGGATTAAGGAAATAAGTCGCTCGTTAGGGTGGCATAAAGATTCAAACGGACTAATAAACGCACTCATAGACTCGGCGGCAAATCAAAGGACGCTTTCAGGAACAAAAAGCGTTACCGAACTGTTTTATGATTTTGGAATTAACGCAAATCCCAAAGTGAATAAAGATACTTTTAGTGGAATTCAAAGGGTAAAACAATATTTAAAAATAAAAGACGGAAAACCAAAAATATATATCTTTCCAACCTGCGTTAACTTAATTAAAGAACTGAAAAGTTATCGTTGGGGAGATGGTGATAGCCCGCAAAAAAAAGACGACCACAGTTTAGACGAGTTAAGGTATTATCTTATGACAAAGCCTGAAAACGCCCCGCCAAAAAAGCCGAAAACCGAAATTCAAAAGGATAAGGAGAGGTTGTTTAGAAAAATTATGAATGAAAGAAAAAACTAAAAAAACCAAAACAATTAGCGATTTTGAGCAGGTGCTAATTAAAAAAGCGCTCGGTTACGACGTTAAAGAAGTTGTTGAAGAGTACGTTAACGAAGACGGGGAAATAAGGTTAACTAAAAAGAAAGTAACGAAAAAGAACGTGCCCCCAGATTTAACCGCTCTAAAAATTTTGCTTAACGATTGTGAACAACCTTTAGAAAGAATGAGCGACGAAGATTTAGAAAATGAAAAAAATAGACTGTTAAAATTGCTTGAAGAAAAATCTTAATAAGGAGAATAAAATTGCAAAAACGAAGTGAAAAACTTAAAGCCCAAAAGGAAAAAGAAAGGGCGGAAAAAGCGTTAGTTGCGCAAATTGAAGAAGATTTTAAAAAAAGACAAAAAGACCGTATAAAGTACGAAAGACAATGGGTGCTTAATATGAACTTTCTTGCTGGAAATCAATATTGTGGCTTTAACGCAAGGGGGGATATTCAAGATAGTGGAAAAGAATTCTACTGGCAAAATAGAGAAGTTTATAACCACATAGCCCCTATAATCGACACTAGGCTTGCTAAATTTTCTAGCGTTTCACCTGCGGTGTCAGTTAGGCCTAAATCTGATAACGACGAGGACGTTGCCGGCGCATCTCTTGCTGAAAAACTAATTGCGGAATCTTTTAAAAAATGTGATTTTACCGCCGTTTCTAAACGTGTTACAGCGTGGAGTGAAACTTGCGGTACGGGGTTTTATAAGGTTATTTGGAACGAGAAAAGCGGTAATAAGGTTGGCGAAATAGACGGCAAAGAAATTTTTGAGGGAGATGCTACGGTAATTTCCGTTTCTCCATTTGAAATTTTTCCTGATAGTCTTTATTGTCAAGATATAGAAGATTGTTCAAGTATTATACACGCAAAAGCGGTTAGCGCAAGCGTAATTAATCAAAAGTACGGAGTTTCTCTAGTGGGAAAAAAGATAGGCGTTTACAATCTCAATCAAATGGGTGCAAGTATGGCTGGAGAACAAGAAACCTTAGAAGACGCCGTTGTAGTTATCGAAAGATACGATAAGCCAAGTTTAGAGTTTCCGCTTGGTAGATTGATTACCGTTGCGGGCGGGCAATTGTTATATAACGGGGACTTGCCGTATATTAATGCGGAAAATGGAAAAAGAAGTTTTCCGTTCGTAAAACAAAATTCATTTACGACGGCAGGTTGCTTTTTTGGAACGAGCGTTATAGAAAGGCTTATTCCCGTGCAAAGAGCATACAATGCTGTTAAAAACCGTAAGCACGAATTCTTAAACCGCCTATCTATGGGAGTTATGACTGTTGAAGATGGGTCAGTGGACGTGGACGATTTAGCAGAAGAAGGCTTGTCGCCCGGCAAGGTGCTTGTTTACAGGCAAGGCTCTAAAGCGCCGGAAATTATGGCGGATATGACTATGCCTGACGACTTTAACCAAGAAGAAAGCAAACTAATGAACGAATTTGTAGTGGTTAGCGGGGTGAGTGACGTTTCATCAAGTTCAACTAATGCAGGTTTGACCAGCGGTAGTGCTTTAGAAATTTTAGTTGAACAAGACAATTCTCGCTTGTTCTTAACGGCGGAAGAAATTAGACGCTGTTACGTTGAAGTGGCAAAGCAAACCATTAGACTTTACGCACAGTTTAGTGCTGGTGTTCGTAGTGTCAAAGGTGTTGACCGTTTTAATAAAACAAAAGTTTATTATGCAGACGCAAAAACGGTTGGTGCTGACGACGTTTATTTGGAAAATGAAAATGAACTTCTTTACACCAACAGGCAGAAAAAAGATATGATTTTCAAGTTGTACGAAAGTGGGTTGCTTACCGACGATCAAGGTAATTTGCGCCCCGCAACTAAAGAGAAAATATTATCTTTATTAGGCTATAAAGACCTAGACTATCAAAAAGGACTTGCTCGTTTGCACGAAGAAAAAGCGCAAAGAGAAAACGAAAAATTGATAAATAAAAAGGTCGAAATAGATATTATCGATAACGACGATATTCATATCGACGAACACGTTAGGTATATGCTTTATGAGTACGAAGAGTTGACGCCTAACAAAAAAGAAAATTTTAATGCGCATATTTTAGCGCACGAACAACAATTAAAAGCAAAAAAAGGAGAAAAAAATGGAAATTAATGAACAAACCGAACTTTTAGACGTTCAACGTAAGGAAGATGAACAACCAGTATTAGAGGAACAAGAAAAAAGTCAAGTCTCATTAGGTAAATTTAAGGACGTGAACGCATTGCTTTCCGCCTATAACTCTTTACAGTCTGAATTTACCAAACGCTGTCAGAAAATAAAGGAGTTAGAAGGTGCGCTCGTATCGGCTGATAAGCAAAGCCCAGCGGAAACGGGAAAGGAAGAAAAAGAGAAAACCGCAGATATAACCCAAAAAGAAAAAGAAGAAATTCTCAAGGAGTATTTGCAAAGTTTACTTGGAAAAAGACAGGGCGCAATCGTTCTGGACGGTGCGGGAGTGGGCGTAAAAACCCCTATCGAACGTCCGCAAACAATCAAGCAAGCAGGTGCGCTTGCAAAAGAAATTTTTAATAAGAAATAATAGGAGAAATTATGGCAGTAAATTTAACAAACGCAGATAGCGCGTTAAAATCAGCATATCTTGACGCTATCACAACTCAACTTAACAACCACGTAAACCCGTTTTTCGCAGCTATTGAAAAAAGCACGAGCAACGTTACTGGTAAAGAGGTAAGAAAACTTTGTATTCACGGTATGAACGGTGGTGTAGGCGCCGGTACCGAAGACGGCGCATTGCCGAGTGCTACGGGCAATAATTACACTGAATTCGTTAGCCCCTTGAAAAACCTTTACGGTGTAATTGAAATTTCAGATAAGGCGTTAAGAGCGTCTGAAAATGATTCTGGGGCACTTATTAACTTGCTTAATGCAGAAATGGATGGACTTATTCAATCAAGCATTTACAACTTTGGTAGAATGCTTTTTGGCGACGGATCGGGCGTACTTGGAGAGGTAGTAGGTTATTCAGGAAAAGACGTGATAGTAAATGGACCGAGAAATTTTATTGAAGGTATGTACGTTGATTTTAGAGATACTAACGGTAATATTGTTTTTTCGGGTAAACGCATAAAGTCGGTTTATCAACCGCAAAACATTGTTATATTCGAAGGAGAAAATTTAACTGAAGATATAGTTCCCACAGGTTCTTTAATCACCGTTCAAGGTTCATATAATAACGAAATTACCGGTTTGGGTGCGTTATTCAACAAAGATAAAAAGACTATTTACGGTTTAGACAAGGAAGACAACTATTGGCTTCAACCTTTGGACCAAAACTTTGGTGGCGGTGAAATTGATGAAACAATCCTCCAAATGTATATGGATGAAATCGAAATGCAAAGTGGAAAACCCATTAATTTATTTTTATGTTCAATGGGTGTTAAAAGAGCGCTTTACAAAATGCTTTCAAAAGATAGAAAGATTTTCGACACGGTAGAAATAGCGGGTGGATATAAAACTTTGAGTTACAACGGTATTCCAATCGTAGCGGATAGATTCTGTCCTAGAGGCACTTTGTATATGCTTAACACCAACGACTTTGCATTGCATCAACTTTGTGATTGGCAATGGCTTGCCGACGAAGATGGCAAAATTCTCCGTCAAGTTCCTGGCAAACCCGTTTATACCGCAACGCTCGTTAAATATGCAGATCTAATTTGTACTAACCCTTGTGGACAAGGCATTATTAGAAACCTTGCAGAAGCGTAAATAATTAACGGTTAGGGCACACCGCCCAAGGAGTTGCCCGATTTTACTAAACGGTAAAATCGGGCAATTTTTAATAAGGAGAATGAAAAATGACTATTAAAGAAATAGTGAGTACGGCGTCGAATATTTTAGGACGCCAAGACGTTTACAATCATTTAAACAAAACGCCTAGTACGGATGAAGACACCTTGAAAACCGCTGAAACTATGTTAAATCTTATCAATATGGTAATTAGTGAAGTTGCGGGAACTTTTATTCCTATGATAAAAAAAGAAAAGGTGACTTCAACTACTGGCAAATATTATTATAGTGCGTTTACGCAAAAGCCGATTGAAATTTTAGGAGTTTATGACGCCGATGGGAATTCGATAAATTACGAGCAAACGGCGGAGTTTGTAAAAATTGATAATAGTTCAGTAGTAATTGAATATTCTTTTGTTCCGCCTAAATAAGATATGAATTC
>JAGCIP010000192.1 GCA_017648525.1 Clostridia bacterium | reverse complement strand
TCGCTTACTTTCGTTATTCAATATATATTTTTGGGAGCGTGGGTCGGTATGATTATGGACTTTATAGGTTGTATTCGCAACGTTATTTTTACGCATAACGTACAAAAAGGCAAGTCTAATAAATGGTGGGTAGTTTTCTTTTCGGTTTTCACTTTTATAGCGGGCGTTGTTACAATAATTGCAACTTGGAGTAAGTCTATCGGATACGCCAAAAACTGGTCCACTAACCCCACCGTCGTTCTCTATATCGCCGTTTCAATAAGCATTATTTCAATCGTTGCAAAACTTTTAACTACTATTGCTTATGGTTTTAAGAGCCCGCACGTTATTAGGAGAATAAATATTCCATCAAACGCTTGCTGGGTTGTCTATAATTTGGTTGCTTTCTCTATTGCAGGTGTTATTAACGACCTTATGTGTCTTGTTTCAACCATTGTAGCCGAAATTCGTTACACTAGAAAACCTAAAAACAAAGCAACAGAAGATAAATAAAACTCAAAGATAATTTACTAAAAAAAGATATGCTTTTTGCATATCTTTTTTGTTTTTTTATATCACCAGTCGTCTTTTGGCGTAAGTTTTATATCGTCGTAATACTCGAAATATTTTTCTTTAGAACTTTTCGCTCTTTCTTCTTCCCACTCTTCTGGAAAACAAGCGTCTTCTTCTTTATTGTCTGACTCTCTCATTAAATCGTAGAGTGTTTTTCCTTGTTTTTGCATTTCCTTTCTCCACACGCATTAGTACATGCGCAACATTTACTTTTTGATAAAATTTTTACAGCGACGATTAAACTTATTGCTATTATTATAACAATAATTAAAGATAAAAGCAAGCCCCCACACCAAACAAAAATATTACCTATCATATTTATTATAAACGCAACGGTGTAAGCGGTAAGAGTTTGAAAGGCAAGCATTCCAAAAAACCACTTATTGCTCACAAGTTCGGTTTTAGCCGTAGCAAGGCTTGCAACGCAGGGCGGTGAAAGTAGAATAAACGCCATAAACGCATAAGCCGAATAACTACTACTAAAAAGTGCCCCTACGTCGTTTGTAAGTAAACATAACGATTCAACCACCGCTTCCTTTGCAAAACTCCCAGATATTACCGCAATAGCCGTTTGCCAGTTACAAAACCCTAACGGATAAAATGCGTACTTTAGCACTTCCCCCAACACGTACAAAAAACTATCTTCAACTCTATCGGCAACGTATCCACTTAAACCAACGCTTTTTAACAACCACAAAAATACTGAAACACAAAAAACAATTAGTCCAGCACGAGTTATAAACTCTTTAATCTTTTCTTTTATTACCATATAAACGTCATTTAAATTAGGCAAGTGTAAATCGGGTATCTCTAATAAAAACTCGTCCTTATTATTCTTAAAAACCTTTAAGTTTTTAAGAATTCTACCAAAAATGCCCACACACAGCACGCCTAAAAAATACATAGATGAGGCTATTAGTGCGTTTCCGCCAAAAATACTCGTTGCAAAAAAGGAAAATACGGCTGTTTTTGCCCCGCAAGGAATAAACGGAGATAAAAATATAGTCATCTTCCGCTCTTTTTCGCCTTCGATAATGCGTGTAGACATAATCCCCGTTGCCGTGCACCCGCTTGACACAATCATTGGCAAAAGTGATTTTCCGCCAAGCCCAAAAGCCCGAAAAAATCTATCGAATAGAAAGGCTATTCTAGACGCATATCCACTTTCTTCTATACACGCCATAAAAGCAAATAAAATTAAAATTTGCGGTAAAAACGAGAGTATACCGCCTAATGCCCCTATTATAGCATCACAAACTAGCGATTGAATAAACGGATAAACTTCTTTTTCGGATAGATAAATAGATAATCGTTCACCCGCATCATCAAAGAGATTTTTAATAACCCCGCCAAACACACCGCCTAACTTTATTGAAATAAAATAAACCAAGGTCATTATTACAAAAAATATGGGTAGTCCAAGTGTTTTATGCATTAAAAGGTTGTCCGCAATTTGCGTCTTGTTTTGAGCCGTTGTGCCCTTTTTGATTATTATCTTATCCAAGTTTCTTTCTATAAAAGAAAATCTTTTTACGGCTGAATTTTCGCCCTTTTCGGCAGTTAAACTTATTTTGAACGGTTTTTGAGTTGTTGTTTTTGCTAAATCAATAAGTTCGTCTAAATTTTTTGTTTTTATAGCAGATATACACACGGCTTGTACACCAAAAATTTTACTTATGCCGTTTAGGTCTATTTTAACTCCACGCTCTTCAAGTTTGTCACTAAAATTTACGGCGATTATCATGGGAATATTTAGAGCACACAATTCTATCGTTAACGATAAGTTTCTCTCTAAATTTGTTCCATCTAATAGATTAATTATGACTGACGGTGGCGTTTTAGTTAGAAATTCTAAAGCGCTTTTTTGGTCTAACGAAGTTGCGCTTAATGAATATATCCCCGGTAGGTCTATAATTTCAATTTTTTTATCTTTTCTATATTGACCTATTTTCTTTTCGGTTGTAACGCCTGTCCAGTTGCCAACTTTTTGATAAGTACCTGTAAGACTATTAAAAAGTGTGGTTTTCCCGCAGTTAGGGTTGCCTATCAACGCAATAGTTTGGTTCATACTTTCTCCAAAATAATTTTGTCGGCTTGCTCTTTTCTAATTGCAAGGTAAAAGTCCCGAACTTTAATTTCTATCGGGTCGCCAAAAGGAGCAGTACGAATTAAGGTTACTTTTGCATTTTCGGTTAAGCCTATTGCATTTAGGCGTATAACCAACCTTTGTTCGTTTTTTAATTCCTTAATTATTCCGCTTTCACCAGCAACTAATTCAGATAATACCATCATTTAATATTATTTATGAAAGTATTAATTTATGCTATAAAAAACGAAAACGACACGGTTAATTCACCGTGTCGTAAATCGTTTGTTTAGATATTAGTCTACAAATTCGATAATAACAGCTTCTGCTGCGTCACCCTTACGGGGTCCGAGTTTGTAAATTCTGGTATATCCGCCACCTTGTCCCTTTTCTTCCTTACGGGTTGCGAACTTGGGTGCGTATTCATCAAAAATCTTTTCAATGAGCGGTTATTTGATAGCCTTGGTTCTTTTCTTGAAATCGGGCTTGCTTTCTTTGAAACCCTTTACTTCTTGAAGGTCGTTAACCAAAGTCATAATCTTTCTTCTTGCGTTGAGCTTTTTGTTGCCGTCCTTAACTAACGTTTTGGTGGTTTCTTTGCCCTTTGCGTCAACAACCTTAACTTCGGTTTCCACCGTGTCGGTATAGGTGTTAACTGCAAGAGTTATAATTTTAGCAACGTAAGATGCAACTTCTTTTGCTCTTGCTTCAGTAGTTTCAATCTTACCGTGCCATAAAAGTGCAGATGCTTGGTTTTTAATAAGCGCTAATCTTTGCGTAGCGTTTACGCCTAACTTTCTTGCCATTGTTTAGTCCTCCTTGTCCTTTAACTTTAAGCCGTAGTTCTCAAGTTTGTAGATAACTTCGTCGAGAGATTTCTTGCCCAAGTTGCGGACTTTAAGCATATCGTCTTCTGTCTTTTTGGTTAAATCTTCTACGGTATGAATATTTGCTCTCTTTAAGCAGTTGTAAGAACGTACCGATAAATCCATTTCTTCGATAGTCATTTCCAAAATTCTGGTTTTCTTATCTTCTTCCGGCGGTACTAAAATTCCTATATTACCAACTTCCGAAAGAGAAACGAACATTTTGATGTGTTCTTCCATAATTTTTGCTGCAAGGCTAACGATATCTCTACCAGAGAATGCGCCGTTAGTCCATACTTCCAACGTAAGTTTATCAAAGTCTACGCTTTGTCCTACGCGAGTTGCAGTTACGTTATAACTTACTTTCTTAACGGGTGTATAGATGCTGTCGATTGCGATAACGTCAATAACGTCACTCTTGTGCATATCTGCGCCCTCGTAACCACGACCTCTGCCAACCGTAAGCGTTAAGTCAAGTTTGCCACCTTCGTCAACCGTGCAAATGTAAAGGTCGGGATTGAGTATTTCTAATTCAGCATCACACTCAATATCTCCCGCTCTTACTACTGCAGGACCTTCTTTAACGAGTTTAACAACCTTGCTGTAATCCTTTTCCATTGAAGTCGACTTAATAGTAACGCACTTCAAGTTAAGAATAATTTCAGTTACGTCTTCTTTAATTTTGGGTACAGACGAGAATTCGTGCTTAACCCCTAATTCTTCCGCAAACTTAATGTTTTGAATTGCAACACCGGGAAGCGCAGAAAGTAAAATTCTTCTAAGCGCATTACCAAGAGTTAAGCCAAAACCTTTTTCAAGCGGTTCAACAACTACTTTTGCGTAACTTCTGTTTTCATTTTCTTCCACTGCTATTTTCGGCATTTCGATTTCCATCATAAGAAACAACCTCCTATAGTTCCGATACAGATTTGCGGGAATTCTTGTCAAAGCGTGGAAAACTTTAACTTTCCCCCCGCAAAAATCCAACGGAATATTTTTTTAATTTTTATTTTTTTATTTAATTATTTAGAGTACAACTCGATAATCATGTGTTCTGCGATTTGTACGTCTACGTCTTCTCTGGTCGGAAGTGCTAAAATCTTACCCGTTAAAGTTTCGGGGTTGAATTCTAACCACTTGGGCATAGCGCCAACTTTCATTTGCTTAATTTCAGAGAAATACTTGTTGTCTTTCTTGCTTTCTTTAACAGCGATTACGTCGCCTACCTTAACGCTGTAAGATGCGATATTTACGTTCTTACCGTTAACGGTGAAATGAGCGTGCGTTACCAACTGACGAGCTTGAGACCTTGAAGAACCGATACCCATTCTAAAAATAACGTTATCAAGTCTTCTTTCTAAAAGTGAAAGCATGTTTTCACCGGTAATACCTTTCATACGGTCTGCTTTTTCATAATAGGTTCTAAATTGACCTTCAAGTACACCGTAAATTCTCTTACACTTTTGCTTTTCACGAAGTTGGAGTCCGTATTCAGAAACCTTCTTTCTAGCCATACCGTGTTGACCAGGAGCAACAGGTCTTTTTTCAAAAGCACAAGTACCCTTAAAACATCTTTCGCCTTTTAAGAATAATTTTGCGCCTTCGCGTCTGCACAAACGACATTTTGATTCAGTATATTTAGCCATTTATCTGTCCTCCATTATACTCTACGTTTTTTGGGCGGTCTGCAACCATTGTGAGGAATGGGTGAAACGTCTTGAATAAGAGTTACTTCCATATCACAGTTGGTGAGTGCACGGATTGCTGATTCTCTACCAGCGCCCGGGCCCTTAACATAAACTTCTACGGAACGCATACCTTGGTCTCTTGCTACTTTACCAGCCGCTTCTGCAGCCATTTGTGCTGCAAACGGGGTGCTCTTTCTTGAACCCTTAAAGCCAAGACTACCTGCACTTGACCAAGATACGGTGTTGCCTTGCATATCCGTAATTGTTACTAATGTATTGTTGAAAGATGCTTGAATGTGAACTTGACCTTTGTCAACCTTTCTGGCATCTTTACGTTTTTTAACGATTTTTTTAGCTGCTGCCATTATCCGTTACCTCCGATTATCTGGTTGCCGTTTTCTTTTTAGCAACTGTACGACGAGGACCTTTTCTGGTTCTCGCATTTCTCTTTGAACTTTGTCCACGAACGGGCAAGTTCTTTCTGTGACGAACACCACGGTAGCATCCTATTTCGATAAGTCTCTTGATAGAAAGACTTACTTCGCTACGCAAGTCACCTTCTACGCGAAGGTTGTGTTCAATGTATTCTCTGAGTTTAGCGATATCGTTTTCACTCAAATCTTTAACTCTGGTATCAGGGTTTACACCCGTTTCACTTATAATTTTCTTTGCCGTGGTAAGTCCGATTCCGTAAATATACGTTAAACCGATTTCGACTCTTTTGTTGTTCGGCAAATCAACGCCGGCTATACGTGCCATTTAATACCTCCGTATTTTTTCCTTTTTTGATTTTTTTTGATATATATGTTAATGCCTAAACTCGCTTTCACTATGGAATGATTGCTACTCGCTCATTTACGCGGTTATTTTCCAACTAAACTTCGGTTAAGAAGTTTTAGCAGTAGGGATTAACCCTGTCTTTGCTTGTGGCTCTTGTTCTTTGAACAAATTACCATTACTTTTCCGTTTCTTTTAATTACTTTACATTTGTCGCACATGGGCTTTACTGAAGGTCTTACTTTCATTTTAATCTCTCCTTTGGAATTCGTTTATGTTAGTTTTTGCTTCGCCAAATTATTCTGCCTTTGGTTAAATCGTACGGGCTCATCTCTAGTTTTACACTATCGCCGGGAATAATTTTTATATAATGCATGCGAAGTTTTCCCGAAATATAAGCCGTAATTACGTGACCGTTTGATAATTTTACCGTGAACGTTGCGTTCGGTAACGCTTCTACTATCACGCCTTCGGTTTCTATTACGTCGTCCTTTGACACAAACTTAATCCTCCTGTTTTTTTGTTTGGGTTTTTATTGCCCGGCAAATTCGTTCATTGCCCACGCACTCACCCTTTTGTATTCTTTCCGACAAGTATATTAACCCGCCGGTTAAAACCTTTTTAAGATGTTTTTTATTTTTCTTTTTAGGTTTTCCTACTTTTCTTAACTTTCCATCGATTATAAAGACAAACTTATTATCGATTTCGGTTACTAAAAATATTCTTCCTTTATCTCGCCCGGCTGTGCTTATCACTAAATCACCGGGGTTTAACAAACTACTCATTGACATTATAACGTTAATATTTCAACGCCGTTGTCGGTTATTACCACAGTATTCTCGTAGTGTGCCGACGGTTTACGGTCACGTGTGCGTACTCCCCAGCCGTCAGACATAAAGTCTACTTGGTAAACACCTTCGTTAATCATAGGTTCTATTGCTAACGCCATTCCTTTTTTTAGGCGGATACCCGTCCCCTTTTTTCCATAATTAGGAACGCTTGGGTCTTCGTGCATATCCTTTCCTATTCCGTGCCCCACCAACGCCCTAACAACCGAAAACCCGTTTGCTTCGGCGTGGCTTTGAACGTAATAGCCTATATCTCCTAATGGAGTTCCATCTCGCAAGTTCTTGACTGCATTGAAAAAACATTCTTCGGTAACCTTTACAAGTTTACGTTTCTCTTCTGAAACGTTACCTACCATAAAAGTTCTTGTTGCGTCGCCCTGCCAACCGTTAAATTCAACACCTACGTCCACGCTCACTATTTGACCATCTTTTATATAGTCGTCGTCGGATGGGATTCCGTGTACAACCATATCGTCAATAGATACGCATATAGATGCAGGATAACCGGAATAGCCTAAAAATGAAGGACTAGCACCGCAAGAAGTTATGTAATCATAGGCGATTTTATCTAAATCCTTAGTAGTCATTCCTACCTTGATTTTACTGCCTAGTAAGTCAAGCACTTCTTTTGTTATTCGCCCACTTTCACGCATCAATGCAATTTCTGCGTCAGTCTTAATAGTTATCATTAACCTAAAACCTTTACGATTTGTTTGAACACTTCGTCAACAGGATTATTACCATCAATAACAACAAGTTTATTTTGTTGTTTATAATAATCAATCAACGGAGCCGTTTGTTTGCTGTAAATTGATAATCTTTCTTTAACTGTTTCCGGAGTATCGTCTTTTCTAATTATAAGCGTTTCTCCGCAATCTGGACATATCTTAATATCTCCTATAAAATCCACGTGGAAGGAATTTCCGCATTTAGGGCAACTCCTTCTCCCCGTGATTCTATGTTCAATTTTTGATAAGTCAACGTCAAGTTCAATTACCACGTCAGGAGCGGAAAATTTATCCAGCTCTCGAGCTTGAAATAAGTTACGTGGAAATCCGTCTAAAAGATAACCGTTTTTACAATCGCTTTGTTGCAAGCGGTCTTCTACCAATTGAACGGTTACGTCGTCTGGACAAAAATTACCACTATCCATAATTTGTTTAACTTTAACACCGAGCGGAGTTTGGTCTTTTATGTTTTGTCTAAATATGTCACCCGTTGAAACGTGCGGTAAATTATATTTCTCAGAAATATACGCCGCTTGCGTTCCTTTCCCACTACCGGGTGCTCCAAGTAAAATCAATTTCATTGTAGTAAATTATTTCAAGAAACCTTTGTAGTTTTTCATCATTATTTGTGATTGTAATGCTTGTTCAAATTCAAGCGCTACCGAAACGATAATCAATAAACCAGTCGCACTAAATACGTTAACTAAACTGTCACCACCGATTGCCTTGAATACCAACGAAGGTATAAGTGCAAGTGCAGCCAAGAAGATTGCTCCGAACAAGGTAATTCTGTTAGATACTCTTCTTAAATAGTCTGCAGTAGGTTTACCAGGTCTAGTTCCCGGAATAAAACCGCCGTTTCCTTGTATGCTCTTGCTGATGTCGTCTGGATTGAATTGCATTTGGTTATAGAAGTACGAAAAGAATAAAATCAATACGCAAAGTATAACCGTGTAAATCCAAGTTCCTGTACCAACGTTTTGCGTCCACCAGTTTTCTTTCACACCGAACAAGTTCATAATCAAGTCGGGGAAACTTAAGATAGCGAACGAGAAAATTAACGGCATAACGCCTGATGCGTTAACTTTAATCGGGATGTGGGTAGATTGACCACCATACATCTTTCTGCCTTTAACTTGCTTTGCATATTGAACGGGAATTTTTCTTTCCGCTGCGTTTACTGCAACGATTGCACCAAAAATAACAATTGCTGCAACAACGAAACCAATAAGCGTCCAAGTAGCGTTCATTGCTAAATCAGGATTTCCTAATTGTCCAAGAAGACCTAATATAGCAGAACCTGCGGTAGATAAAATACCCGCGAAGATTAAAAGCGAAATACCGTTTGATACACCGTAATCGGTAATTCTTTCGCCCAACCACATGGTAAGCGTTGCACCAGCCGTGTAAACTATTACCAAGAACGCAAAACTCAAGAATCTGCCAAAGCCTTCATCACCGAATAATGCGTTAAGGTTAACGCCTGCACCTGAATTAAACGCAACTAAAATACCTATTGCTTGTGCTATTGCAAGGATTAAGGTTAAGATTCTCGTATAAGCGTTAATCTTTCTTCTTCCTTCCTCGCCTTGTTTGCTCAATCTTTCAAGCGCGGGAATACCCACGGTTAAAAGTTGAATAATAATTGATGCGTTAATATACGGGCCTATACCCATTGCAAAGAACGTACCACTTTGTAGTGCGCCACCGGATACGGCACTCATAAGTTGTAAGAAAGTGAATTCATTTAATCCGTCAAACGCCGTTACGCCCGGAACTGGGATATAACAACCCAATCTGTAAACGAAAATAAGCGCAATCGTAATTAGAATTTTTCTTCTTACGTCTTTAATTTTAAACGCATTTACTATTGTTTGAAACATTTTGCCCTCCCTATATTAGTGGGTTAAATTTGTTCTGCAGTACCGCCGACCTTTTCAATAGCTTCTTTTGCAGACGCAGAAAAGCCTGCTGCTTTAACCGTTAATGCTTTGGTCAAAGTTCCGTTACCCAAAACTTTCAAACCTACGCTACCCTTAACGATTTTGATAAGTCCTTTTTCGTTAAGTACTTCCATATCCACTACGGAGTTAGCTTCAAATCCTTCAAGAACTGAAAGATTTACAACGCTGTAAACTTTTCTAAAATGGTTGTTGAAGCCACGTTTCGGAATTCTTCTGATTAAAGGCATTTGACCGCCTTCAAATCCGGGACGAACACCGCCACCGCTTCTTGCCCATTGACCTTTATGTCCCTTACCGCTGGTTTTGCCAAGACCTGAACCGATACCTCTACCGAGTCTCTTTTTAGAAGTCGTTGCACCTACTGCGGGACTTAATTCTCCTAATCTCATTTTATTACTCCTTGATATTTGTTAATAGCGAACTTAAATTTTTTCTACTTTCACGAGATAGCTAACCTTTGCAATCATACCGAGAATGCAGGGGTTTTCATCATGAATACGGAAAGAACGAATCTTTTTAAGTCCCAAAGCCGCTACGATTTTCTTGTGTTGCGGCAATACTGCTATCGTGCTCTTAACAAGCGTAACTTTTATTTTGCCGGTTTCAGCTTTTTTTGCCTTTGCCATAAAAGTACCCTCCTTAACCGTTGATTTCTTCCACGGATTTACCGCGAATTGCTGCTATTTGTTCTGCAGTCCTTAATTCTTTCAATCCTGCAAGTGCTGCTTTTACACAGTTAATAGGATTGTTAGTGCCGTGTGATTTGGTTCTAATGTTGGTAATACCAACTGCTTCCATAACCGCACGAACAGGACCACCTGCTATAACACCGGTACCTTCTGCAGCCGGCATCATAAGAACTGAACCTCTACCGAATTTACCCAACACTTCGTGGGGAATACTCGTTCCTAAAAGTGATACGGGGAACATGTTCTTTTTTGCTCTAAGCGTTGCTTTATCGATTGCTTCGGGAACTTCTTTTGCTTTACCCATTGCGCAACCAACTTTGCCTGCGCCGTCGCCTACAACTACGAGAGCGGCGAATCTCATGTTTCTACCACCCTTAACCGTCTTGGTAACACGATTTACACAGATAAGCTTTTTAACTAAGCCGTCATTTTCTTCCGCCTTTCTGGGCGCTCTGTTATTATCTCTTGCCATTTTTGTTATCTCCTTGATTTTTTAGAATTCCAAGCCACCCTTTCTAGCGCCGTCTGCTAAACTAGCAACACGACCGGTATAAAGATATCCGCCTCTGTCGAATACAACGGTAGAAATCTTCTTTGACTTTGCCTTCTTTGCGAGAAGTTCACCAACAGCGAACGCCTGCGCTTTTCTGTCTTTGCCTTCAAAAGTTCCTTTAAGTTCTTTATCGAGCGTTGACGCCGTAACCAAGGTGTTACCTTTAACGTCGTCTATAAGTTGTGCATAAATGTGAGTTAAACTTCTGTAAACTGAAAGTCTGGGCATTTCAGCCGTGCCTTTAATTTTACCTCTAACTCTCTTATGTCTTTTTAATCTGTCTTTGTTTTTATTGATTTTAGTAATCATAGTTTTTACTCCTATTTAATAACTTTTCGCGCATTTAAGCGCACTCGGCAGACGCGCTAAAACTTTAAGCGCGCCCACTAAAAGCCTTTTAAACTTATTAGCCTTTACCGCCAGCCGCTTTACCAACCTTACGGTCGATAACTTCGTCACTATAACGGATACCATATCCGTGATAGGGTTCAGGTTCTCTAACTCCTCTAATCATTGCTGCGAATTGACCAACTTTTTCTTTGTCAATACCTGCAACGGTGATTTCGGTTTGTGAAGGACAATCAAGTGCTATTCCGTCGATTTCTTCCATTTCTACAGGATGGCTGAAGCCTACGTTCATAACAATTTTCTTGCCTTGTTTTGCAACCTTCCAACCTACACCGTTTACAATAAGAGTTTTCTTAAAGCCTTCGGTTACACCTTTAATCATATTTGCGCAAAGAGCTCTATATAAACCGTGTTTTGCTTTGGTTGTACCGAGTTCGTTTGCTCTAGTAAATCTGATTACGTTACCTTCGATATTCGGGGTAATGATGGGGTCATAAGCTTGAGTTAAAGTTCCTTTAGGTCCTTTTACGGTAAGAACGTTGTCCTTAGCGTCAACGGTTACACCAGCAGGGATATTGATGATAGCATTTCCTATTCTTGACATAATTTAATACCTCCTACCAAACGTAAGCGAGAACTTCGCCACCTTGATGAGCCTTTTTAGCGTCTTTACCAGTCATGATACCCTTTGAAGTAGAAAGAATTGCAATTCCAAGTCCGCCGAGCACTTGTGGAACTTCGTCAGTACCTACGTATACTCTAAGACCAGGCTTACTTACTCTCTTAAGTCCGGTAATAACTTTATTGTTACCGTCGTATTTAAGGGTAATTTTTATAGTTCCTTGCACACCTTCAATGATTTCAACACCTGAAATATAACCTTCTTTAAGAAGAATATCAGCGATTGCTTTCTTGGTGTTAGATGCAGGGATTTCAACAGTTTCGTGCTTAGCCATAAGAGCGTTTCTTATTCTGGTAAGCATATCTGCTATAACGTCTGTCATTTTACTGTCCTCCTTTACCAACTTGCCTTCTTAACCCCAGGAATTTGACCTTTGTATGCCAAATTTCTGAAACAGATACGGCAAATGCCGTATTTACGGAGAACAGCGTGCGGACGACCGCAGATACTGCATCTCGTATAGGCTCTAGTGGAAAATTTTGCAGGCTTTTGCTGCTTGTTTATCATTGCTTTCTTAGCCATTTTTTAACTCCTTTAACCTTACTTATTTTCGAAGGGTAAGCCGAGTAATGCAAGCAATTCTCTTGCTTCTTCGTCGGTATTAGCCGTCGTGGTAATACAGATGTCAAATCCTCTTACCTTTTCTACTTGGTCGTAAGAAATTTCGGGGAATACTAATTGTTCTTTTACGCCCAACGAGTAGTTTCCTCTACCGTCGAACGACTTCTTAGATACACCGCGGAAGTCTCTAACTCTGGGAAGTGCAATAGAGATGAACTTATCGAAGAATTCATACATTCTCGTTCCGCGAAGGGTAACTTTCATACCTACGCTTTGTCCTTCTCTGATTTTGAAGTTTGCAACTGATTTTTTAGCTGCCGTTAATACGGGCTTTTGACCTGAAATCAATTCGAGTTCCTTTTGTGCAAGTTGGATGCTCTTTGAATTGTCTTTCACGTCACCAAGTCCGGAGTTAATCGTAATTTTTACGAGTTTGGGAACTTGGTTTACGTTCTTATAGTTGAACTTCTTTACCATTGCGGGGATAACCGTTTGGTTGTACAACGCTTTTACTCTGTTTGCTTCTGCCATTTCCGTTTACCTCCACATTAGTTAGCTGCTGCTTCATCTGCAGCTGCCTTTTTAGTCTTTCTCTTGGTTGCTTTCTTAACTTCTTTAGCTTCCTTAGTTACATCGAGAAGTGCACCG
>JAGCIP010000191.1 GCA_017648525.1 Clostridia bacterium | reverse complement strand
TGGGTATGGTTTTTCAGTATCCTGAATACCAACTTTTTGCAGAAACGGTGTTTGAAGACGTGGCGTTCGGCATTAAAAACTTTATGCCCGAAACAACGCCCGAAAAAACCGCAGAAATGGTTAAAAACGCATTAGAAACGGTTGGGCTTGACTATGATGCGGTAAAAGATAGGTCGCCTTTTGAACTTTCGGGCGGACAAAAAAGGCGTGTTGCCATTGCGGGCGTAATCGTTACTAAACCCGAAGTTTTGGTGCTTGACGAGCCTGTCGCTGGGCTTGACCCCGTTGGTAAAAAAGAGTTTATCGCTCTTTTGAAAGACTTGCATAATTCTTTTGTAAAAACTATCATTATCGTATCTCACGACCTAAATTTAGTTGCCGAAAATTGCGATAAAGTCGCAGTATTTTCGCAAGGCAAAGTGGTCGCTACGGGAACGCCCAAAGAGATATTTTCTAACGAGCAAAAAGCAAGTGATTTAGGGCTAAAAATGCCTGTTACGGCAATGCTAGAAAAAGCCTTAAACGGCGTTGGCATAGCCTTAAATAGCGACCTTACCGAAGACGGTTTCGTTCGTGCGTTTACCGAGTTTTACAAAGGGGGTAACGGCTGATGAAAGACCTTTCTTTCGGGCAATATTACCCTGCGGTTTCGTTCGTGCATAAGTTGGACGCAAGGGTTAAACTTCTTGCGGTTATCGCTTATATCGTTGCGGTATTTATGGTAAAACAATTCCATTTTTTAGGGTTTTTGGCTTGCTTTTTATTTTTGGTTGTTGCAACCGCTTTTTCACGAGTGCCATTTTTAAGAGTGCTAAAAAGCATAAAGGCAATCTTGTTTTTTATTGTATTTTCGGCTGTTTTGCAACTGTTTTTTAATACTTTGGGGACGCCGATTTTAACGCTTGGCGCTATCGTTATAACCGATATAGGCTTACTCAATGCGCTATTTTTAATCTTGCGAATTTCCCTTATCGTGTTGGGTGCAAGCGTGTTAACTTTGACCACTTCGCCCGTGGAAATTGCCGACGCTATCGAGAGTTTAATGTATCCTTTAAAATGGATAAAATTCCCCGTCCACGAGTTTGCGCTCGTGGTGAGTATCGCTTTGAGATTTATTCCCACCCTGCTTGACGAAACGGATAGAATTATAAAGGCGCAAAAGGCAAGGGGTGCGGACTTTGAAAGCGGTAATTTGTTTAAGCGTGCAAAAGCGTTAATACCCGTTTTAATTCCCTTGCTTATAAGTTCTTTCCGCCGTGCGGACGAACTTGCGGACGCAATGGATTCCCGCTGTTATTCGGGCAGTAAAATCCGTACCAAATACAAGAAAATGCGGGTTGGTTGGCGTGATTTAATCGCCACTTTATTCCTTGCGGGCTTGATTGTGGGCGTTGTGTTTTTGAATAAATTTTACCTACTGTTAACGGTGGTGTTATGAATATAAAAATTACCGTTGGTTACGACGGAACTTCATATTGCGGTTGGCAAACCCAGCCAAACGGCGTTACCGTTCAAGAAACGCTAGAAAACGCTGTTTTTAAGGCGTTTAATCAAACGGTTAAAATCACGGGGAGTGGTAGGACGGATTCGGGCGTGCACGCAAGGGGGCAAGTCGCATCTTTTTTGCTTGATTCTTCTATTCCGCCCGAAAAAATTTGCAAGGCGGTAAACGCTTATCTTCCAAACGATATTCGTGTGCT
>JAGCIP010000190.1 GCA_017648525.1 Clostridia bacterium | reverse complement strand
TATAATGACGCAGGAGAACTGATAATGGAAGTTGTATGGTTTAAGAACTTCAAGAACGTTATCATAGATTTATTTACCCTAGATAAATTCAAATATGCAATTCGCAATTCTTTGCTTTTTTATGGTATTAGTTTATTAAGTGGCGCAGGGGTTGCAGTATTCTTTTCTTACTACATTTTCAAAAAGAAGTTTTTAGGCAACTTTTTTAAGGTAATGTTGTATTTACCGGTTATAGTTTCTTCTATGGTAATTACGGTTATGTATACTTACTTTTGTCAAAAAGGGTTACCGGTTATTTGTGACAGATTATTTAACTTGAGTATCCCCACGTTTGGTGAAAGTACGAAGGTGCAACTTATTTATATTTGTATATATAACTTTATTTTAGGTTGCGGTTCAAACGTCCTTATTTATACGGGAACAATGGCAGGAATATCTGATTCAATTATTGAAGCTGGACAGATTGATGGGGCTAATATTATACAAGAATTCTTCTATATTGTTATGCCTACGATTTTTTCAACGTATATTCTGTTTATAATAACGGGTATGGTAACTATTTTTACTGGGCAGGCAAATATGTTTAACTTCTTTGGAACGGGTGCTCCAGACGAGTTAATAACTTTAGGTTATTATATGTACGTGCAAACTCAAAAAGCAGGTACGAATTATACTTTGTATCCTTATTTAGCAGCATACGGTTTAACTTTAACGTTAGTTGCTATTCCTGTAATATTTACGTTAAGATGGCTATTTAATAAATATGGACCAAGTGAGGAGTAAACAAATGAAAAAATTTACTAATTCCAAAATAAAAAGACCGTCAATTATTTTTGTAGTGTTAGGGATATTGCTCGCTATACACGCAGCTTTTTTGATATATCTTATGTGTTGGGGTTTTTTCTCATCCGTAAAAGCAGAGTTAGGCTCTACTAATTTGTTCCGTGGGAATGAAATCGGTTTTCCAAAAGGTTTGCCGTGGGAGTGGCAGTGGTCTAATTATCAAGTTGTAACGAAGTATATATACGTTGATATTACTCTCGATAGCGCACGTGTTAGAATAGGGTTAATCAATATGTTGTTTAATACTTTAATTATTACTTTTGGTGGTGCAGCTGTTTCTACTTTTGTTCCGTGTTTAGTTGCATACGTTACCACAAAATTTGATTTTAAGTTTTCAGCGTTTTTCGATACGGTAGTGCTTGTTGCGATGATTATTCCTATCGTTGGTGCGTATTTATCGGATATTCAAGTGCTTAACGCTTTAGGGCTTTATGATAAATGGGCTGGATTTTTTGTGCATAAAATGCATTGTATATCAGTTTATTACTTGGTGTTTAAGGCTGTGTTTAAGTCGATTTCTATAAGTTATTCAGAGGCCGCTTATATAGAAGGCGCAGGGGAATATACCGTTATGTTTAGGGTGGTTATTCCTTTGGCAAGAACAGTTATTTTAACTGTGTATCTAATATATTTTATTACCTACTGGAATGATTATAACACGTCTTTATTGTATCTTAGAACAAAGCCAACACTTGCATACGGTATTTATTATATAGTATTCAAGCAAGCGGAAAACGTAATTTGTAACGTACCGATGCGTATGGCTGGGGCATTCTTATTGTTTACACCTATATTGATTTTATTCTCGTTTTTTAGAAAATCAATAATGCAAAACTTATCAATGGGCGGAGTTAAAGAGTAATTATGAAAAAAATTAGATTAGGTTTATTCGGTTTAGGGCGTGGTAGTGCGTTTTATAACGAATTTGAATCTATATCTTAAACGAACTTAATAGGTGAAGAAATGAAAGAATACGAAAGTTTTAAAAGAATAGGCGTAGAGCCACACAGAAGTTATTATATTCCCTTTGCTGAAAGTGATAAAATTAAAAGTAAATACGGTATTATAGACCGTTTCTCAAGTTCAAGGTTTCTTTCGCTTGACGGCGTTTGGGATATAAAGCAACATAAAAACGTTTCATACGTTGACATAAACGAGAATTTAGAAGAAAAAATTCCTGTTCCGTCGTGCGTACAATTACATGGTTACGACCATATTCAGTATATAAATTTCCGTTTTCCTTTTCAAGTAACGTTTCCACATATACCGAACGATAACCCCTGTTGGCATTATCGCCGTAAATTTATGCTAGATAAAAAAGAAGGCGAAAAGTATTATCTAAATTTTGAAGGCGTAGATAGTGCGTTCTATTTATACGTAAACGGAGTGCAAAAGGGGTATTCTCAAATATCTCACGCAACCAGTGAATTTGATATTACCGAATTAGTTGTAGACGGAGAAAACACGATTGACGTTTTAGTGTTAAAATGGTGTATTTCAACCTATCTAGAATGTCAAGATAAATTCCGTTTTTCGGGGATATTCAGAAACGTATATATTTTAAAACGCCCTGAAAAACATATTACGGATTATAAAATTGAAACGGGTATTGACGGGGAAGACGGAATCTTGACGTTTATCAACGAAAGCAAGGTTGGGATAACTTTAGAATTTTTAAAACGAAAAATATTCGTTGCACCAAAAAAACAGATTCAAGTTAAAGTAAGTAACGTAAAATATTGGAGCGCTGAAAATCCAGAACTTTACACCTTGAAATTACAAGTAAACGGCGAAATTATAATTGAAAAAGTTGGATTTAGAAAAGTTTCAATAGACGGCAAAGTGTTTAAGTTTAACGGCAACGCTATTAAACTTAAAGGCGTAAACCGCCACGATTTTAACTGTAAAACGGGCGCAACGGTAACCGTTAAAGATATCGTTAAAGATATCAAACTTATGAAAGAGTTAAACGTAAACGCCGTAAGAACTTCGCACTATCCGAATATGCCGGAATTTTATCAACTTTGTGATTATTACGGCATTTACGTTATGGACGAGGCAGACGTTGAAAGTCACGGGTTTATTGCTACTCACGGTGGTTTTGAGTACAGTTTAATGCCTGCTTGGGCAGAAAACGAGTTTTTCAGCGACGGTATATTAGATAGGCATATGGCATTAGTTGAAAGGGATAAAAACCGCTCTTCAGTAATTATTTGGTCGCTTGGAAACGAAAGTTGTTTTGGTAAATCCTTTTTTAAAGGTGCAAAATACGTTCGCAAGAGAGATAGTCGCCCTATTCATTATCAAAACTTAAAATTACCTGATAGAAAATATTACTATACCAAACTTGTGGATATGGTTAGTAAAATGTATACAAGTTATAAAGAAATTTATGAAGAAGTGCTTGAAAATCCCAAAGAAACGCGTCCGTTCGTGCTATGCGAATATACGCACGCAATGGGGAATTCCTGTGGAGATATCGCCGATTACTGGAAAATAATCTATAACAACGAACAATGTATGGGCGGTTTCGTATGGGAGTGGGCAGACCACGGAATCAAGACTAAAAAAGGCTTTTTATACGGCGGAGATTTCGGCGAAAAAGAACACGACGGGAACTTCTGTTGCGACGGACTTTTAACTCCTGATAGAAAGATAAAATCCGGAGCGTTAGAAATGAAAGCCGTTTACGGTGGGAAATTAGAATCTAAAATAGTAGACGTTGAAATTCCAAAAATAAAGGCAAATGCACAGCGTATTGAAATAGAAGTTGATGAAAACACGGGTTGTTTATCTTCAATAAAAGCAGATGGAAAAGAAGTGTTAAAAACACCTATGACTTGGAATATTTTGCGTTATACTGATAACGATAGGGATTTGATTCCTACGTGGGAAATTAGGTATCGTTTGCTTGAATGTAGACCTGAAATATACTCGTTTGAGAAAACGGTAAGCGGATATACGATAAAAGGTGTTATATGCGCTAATTGCGTTCTTCCTGCTGTAGAATTTAGCGTTCAATATTGTGTAAATAACAACGCTTTAACGGTAGATTTAGAATACAAAATCAACGATTACGTTGAAACGTTACCGAGATTTGGTTTTGAATTTGGCGTAGACAAAAATAAAGGAGAGTTTTCTTTTATCGGGTTTGGAAAAACCGAAAGTTATATTGATAAAAACGTTGCTTGTGAATACGGATATTACGAGAATAACGCACAAGAAAATTACGAAAAAAATTATATCCGTCCTCAAGAATCGGGCAGTCATTACGCAAGCAAATATCTTTGCGTGAAAGATTTATTTGCGTTAACGGCTAAAAATCCGTTCTCGTTTTCAGTAAATCCTTATACTACTAAACAATTGTATAATACATTACACAATTTTGAACTTAAAGAAAACGATTTCGTTAACGTATGCGTGGATATGGCGATGCGTGGTTTAGGTTCGTGTTCTTGCGATACTAAATTAGAGAAAAAATACGAAATCCCAAAAAGTGGACGAAATGTTTTCAAATTTGAATTTTAATTAACT
>JAGCIP010000189.1 GCA_017648525.1 Clostridia bacterium | reverse complement strand
GTATACTGGAAGTGCGTGTGTTTTGATAAAAGTACTTGTTTATAAAATATTTGGTGTTCTTTGTTCTCTTAATGGGATAGAATTTTCACCTTGTATGTATTTACCGTTTAAAAACGCCAAACTTGATATGCAAGTGCGTGGTAAAAAGGTTACCGTTGAATATATAACCGATAACAACTTGCAAGCAGGCATTTATCTTTCAAGTTTAGGTAAGAAAGAAAAGGTTGAATTAAATAGCGATAACAAATACCTTTTAAGTTTTGATGATTTTTGTGGCGACCTAATTATAAGTGTTGTTAATAATCACAAACACTACTAAATAGAATTATGATTATAAAAAATCCTTCAAACGACAAATTTGACATAATAATTGTTGCGGGGCAATCCAACGCGCTTGGTTGTGGTGTTGGCGAAACTAAGAATTCATTCGTTAAAAACGATAAAATCTTTATGTTAAACGAAGATTTTACTGCGGATTTTGTTGATGACGAATTGAAAATGACAAACACTGGTATTTGTTATTTAGAAATTGCCGACGAACGAGTTGAAAATGGGGAGAAAAAAGCGTCTTTTACTCTTTCCTTTGCAAGTAAATATGCCAAAAACCACTTAATAGCCGGCAGAAAGCTACTTCTTGTTCAAACGGCTGTTGGTGGTACGGGCTTTGCAAGGCATCATTGGGGCGAAAACGAGAGTTTAACTGTTAGAATGTTTGAAATGGTAGAGCAAGCGCTTAAAATGAATAGTGAAAACAAGATTGTTGCTGTGCTTTGGCATCAAGGCGAGCACGATATGTTTAGGAATAAAGAGTTAAATTATAATGAAAGGTACGACTTTTATTATAATAAACTTTATACTTTTATTAAAAATTTAAGAGATAAATATGGCAAAGTTCCTTTTATTTCGGGTGGTTTTTGTCCAACATGGATGGCTCAAAATGAACGTGAAAACGTGGACGCAATTTTAGATGTTTATAAAAAACTTGATGCAACCATTGAAAACTTTGCTTTCGTTTATAAAACGGAAGACTTAAAGTGTAATTTTCAGTCTATTAATAAAGGTGGAGATTACGTGCATTTTTGCCGTGATTCGTCTTATAAACTTGGCAGACGATATTATAAAGAATACGTTAAATTACAGTCGAAAAATTTATAAGTTTTTGTTTTAATCAAAACTTTGGAGGATAATATGAAAAACGGAAAACTTGAAATAGGTGTTATCGGGCTTGGACAACGCGGTGCTGCGTACGGAATGACTGATGGCAGTATTGGACTTTTAGGTAATATTTTAAATAATTCTAGCGACGTTGTTGTTACAGTTGTGTGCGATAGATTTCAAGAACGCCTTGATTTTGCATCTAAAAGAATAGTTGACCACGGACACGATATGCCTATTCAAACTACCGATTATAAGGAAGTTATAAAGGCAGGTGTAGATGCAATTATTATTTCTACCAGTTGGGATATGCACGTTAAGGTTGCGCTTGAAGGAATGGAGGCGGGAATTCCCGTTGCTATGGAAGTTGGCGGAACTCATAATATAGATGATTGCTGGAAATTAGTTGATTGTCACGAAAGAACTGGAACACAGATTTTCTTTATGGAAAACTGTTGCTATTATAAGGATGAAGCACTTGCGACTTCTCTTGTTAGAAACGGTGTTTTAGGCGATATTTCCTATTGCCAAGGCTCGTATTGCCACGATTTAAGGGAAGAGATTGCAGGCGGTATTGATACCCACCATTATCGCTTAAAAGAGTATATGGAGCATAACTGCGAAAATTATCCTACTCACGAGTTAGGACCTATTGCAAAATTGTTAGATATTACTAGTGGAAATAGATTTACAAAACTTGTTTCTATGTCGTCAAAGGCGCAGGGAATGAAGCATTACATAGCAAATAATCCTAAGTACAGCGAAAGGCTTAAAGATGCTGAATTTAAGCAGGGTGATATTACTACAACAATGATACAATGTGAAAGGGGCGAAACTATCTTTTTAAAGCTTGACACTACTCTTCCGAGAATGTGCGAAAGAGGACTTACCGTTAGTGGTACAAAAGGATTTTTCTGCCAAACTACACAAAGCGTTGTTGTTGATGGAGATGGTTTTAATCACGAATTAGACCCGTATAAGAAAACCTTTAACAGCGCTGAAAATTACACAGAATACCTACCAGACGGTTGGAAGAATATTACGCAAGAACAGTTGAAATCTGGGCACGGTGGGATGGATTATTTGATGCTTAAAAACTTCTTTGATTGTGTAAAAAATAATAAACCCTTCCCGATAGACGTTTACGACGCTGTTACTTGGATGAGTGTTACTGCACTTTCTGAATTATCTATTGCGCAAGGCTCTATGCCTGTTGATTGCCCTGATTTTACTAGGGGTAAATATAAGATTAGGAAAACGGTAGACGTTTTTGAATTTCCTAAATTATAAAAGCTATCAAACTTTTTGGAGGACTGCAAATGGGATTTAAAAAGGATTTTACTTGGGGCGTTGCCTCATCTGCATATCAAATTGAGGGCGCTTGGAGCGAAGACGGCAAGGGGTTAAGCGTTTGGGACGTATACTCGCATGAAAATGGTAATATTGCCAACGGTCATACTGGTGACGTTGCTTGCGATTTTTATCATAAGTTTAAAGACGATATTAAACTTATGAAGGAGTTGGGTATTCGTGCTTATCGTTTTTCTATTAGTTGGACTCGTATTTTCCCAAATGGAATAGGGGAAGTAAACGAAAAGGGCGTGAAGTTTTATTCTGATGTCATAGACGAACTCTTGAAAAATGGAATTGAGCCGTATATTGCTCTTTTTCATTGGGATTATCCGTATGCACTTAATAAAAAAGGTGGTTGGTTAAATGAGGATAGCGTTAAGTGGTTTGCTGAATATGCGGGAAAAGTTTCGGAGTTGTATTCCGACCGTGTTGAAAATTTTATAACCTTTAACGAACCGCAATGTTTTGTTGGTTATGGCTATTTGGCGGGGGTGCATGCGCCTGGATATAAAGTTTCTTATAAAGATATATTCCAAATTTGTCATAATGTATTAAAAGCACACGGTTCTGCTGTTATTGCTATTAGAAAAAATGCAAGAAAACCAGTAAAAATTGGTTATGCGCCAACTTGTGGTGCAATGTATCCAACTAATGAAACAAAAGAAGTTGTAGAAGCGACACGAAAAAAATACTTTTCTTGCCCGTCAATTAGCAGAGAAGTTATGTGGAACGTTGCTTGGTGGAGTGACCCTGTTGTGCTTGGTCGTTATCCCGAAGACGGTTTAAAAATGTATAGCGAATATCTCCCTAAAATTACGGAAGAAGATATGAAACTTATAAGTCAACCATTGGATTTTTACGGTCAAAACATATATAACGGTAGAGAGGTGGAACTAGACGATGCTGGAAACGCTGTGTTTGTTGAAAGAAAACAAGGTTTTTCTAAGACGGGAAATCAATGGCCTGTCACTCCAAAGTGTTTGTATTGGGGACCAAAATTCTTATATGAAAGATATAAATTACCCATTGTTATAACAGAAAACGGTATGGCTGAAAATGACGTTGTTTCGCTTGACTCTAAGGTTCATGACCCAAATCGTATTGACTTTCTAAATCGTTACTTAGACGAGCTTGAAAAGGCTACTAACGACGGCGTGGACGTTTCAGGATATTTTGTATGGACCCTTCTTGATAATTTCGAATGGACGCGTGGATATAACGATAGATTCGGTATTGTTTACGTTGATTATGAAACTCAGAAAAGGATACCAAAAGATTCAGCTTTTTGGTACAAAGAATATATTGAAAAGAACGCAAAGTAATTTAACATTAACACAAG
>JAGCIP010000188.1 GCA_017648525.1 Clostridia bacterium | reverse complement strand
TTGCGCATTTTTTGCGCACGCAAAAGCGCTCCGTCTTTTATAGGATTAAAAGAAAGGTCGAATATGTCGCTCATTTTAAGTTTTAATATCTCGTCTTTCATAAAGTCGGGTGAATACCCTGCCGAATAGCACGCCCCCACGATTGAGCCCATAGAAGTCCCTGCAATAAAGTCTGGTTTTATACCTTCTTCGTCCATTGCCTTTAGAAAACCTATGTGCGCCACGCCACGGCTACCGCCCGCCCCCAACGCAAATCCTAATTTCTTTTTCATTTCCTACTTATATTCCTACTAATCTTTAATTTCAAAACCCCTATTTTTAAGCCAAGTTTTCGACATTTCTTTCCACTTGCTAACGGGCTCGTTTACCGTATTGACTTCTTTCGTGCAAAGTGAAAGACCGTGTTGACCACTTTCAAAAATATGAAGTTCAAAAGGCACTCCCGCTTTTTTATAAGCCGACGCCATTAATATGCTGTTTTCCATCGGCACGCACGCATCATCCATAGTCGTCCAAATAAACGCAGGCACGGAATTTTTATCCACACGTTTTTCTAACGATATTCTAGAAACGATTTGTTCTTTCTCTCCACTTAAGTTTATAATACTTCCCTTATGCGCAAACTCGCCAGAAGTTATTACGGGATAGGAAAGAATAACGGCATCTGGACGGCAAAGGATAACCTTTTCACCTAAAAATTCTTTAATTTCCTTTTCATCCCACATTGTTGCAAGCATTCCGCAAAGATGCCCGCCCGCAGAAAACCCGATTGCCGAAACGTGTTCTTTATCTATGCCTAACTTTTCAGCGTTTTCTCTTATATACGCCATAGCCATACAACCTTCTAACAGTTGATATGGAAAGACAACGGGCGCTACCGAATAATCCAACGCAAAGGCACAATAACCTTCTGCGATATAGTTTAAAGCAATGGGCTCGCTTTCCCTTGCCGAAACAAAACTATATCCACCGCCTGCAATTACTAACATTGCGGGACGAATACGCTTTGGACAATAATCGTATTGCTCTATAATGTAAGAGTAAAGATAACCTGCCTCTCCACCCTTTCTTTCAATGCCAAAATATTCGTACAAGTCAATTCTTTCCGTTTTCATTAGTATTACCCCTTTATGCTTGCATTATCTAAAAAATAATAGCACACAAAAATTAAAAAATCAATTATTCCGTTGAAATAATTTGCGAATTTTGTTATAATTAAAATATGGCATACCATATAGATACAGGTTTAATTAAAGAAAAATTTAAAGTCGATACAGAGTGTCCTTTATGTGAAATCAAAAAAATTGTTGAGGAGCAATTTTTACACGAATTCTTAAACGACGCGGTTATGGAAGACAACACTAGAATTAAAGTCGGCAAAAAAGGGTTTTGCGCACGCCACTTTGATATGCTTTTTTCAAGGCAAAACAAACTTTCCATTGCTTTGCAGATAGGAACACGGGTAGATAACTTAATGCCCGAGATAACCGACACACGCAACGTTAAATCGGCGTTAAAACAAGTAAAAACACTTGAAAATGCGTCTAAAACTTGCGTGGTTTGCGATTTGGTTGAAGAAAGCATGGTTAAATACTATAAAACCATAGCGCAAATGTTCCAAAGAGAGCCTAACTTTATCAAGACGCTCGTTTCAAGCAAAGGCTTTTGCTTGCACCACTATTCCGAACTTTTAAAATACTCTAAAAGCGCAGGATTTTTTGCAAAAGAATACGTGCACGTTTTAGGCTCTACCCAAAAACGCAATATGGAAAGATTACAAGGCGAACTTAAAAAATTCTGCGATAAACACGACTACCGCAACGCCTTAGAGCCGTTAGGTAGTGCGGAAACCGCTCTCCCCCGTATGCGTGAAAAACTTTACGGCAAAAAATACGACTAAAAAATTTTAATTAGCATAAACGAAAGCCCCCGAAAATTCGGGGGCTTTACTTTTTAACTTATTTTCCAAAAATTACTTTCTGGGATTCTTAAGTTGTGCTTGTGCTGCAGCAAGTCTTGCAATCGGTACACGGAACGGTGAGCAAGAAACGTAAGTAAGACCGATTTTGTGGCAGAATTCGATAGACGACGGGTCGCCACCGTGTTCACCGCAAATACCGCAATGTAAATCTTTATTTACGCCTCTACCAAGCGTTACTGCCATATCCATAAGTTTGCCTACGCCGGTTTGGTCGATTTTTGCAAACGGATCGTTTTCAAAAATCTTGGTGTCGT
The DNA here is from genome assembly GCA_017648525.1 of Clostridia bacterium. Classification (GTDB taxonomy): domain Bacteria; phylum Bacillota; class Clostridia; order Christensenellales; family Borkfalkiaceae; genus UBA1259. Next base: position 1,666 of record JAGCIP010000188.1, on the reverse strand, counting down.
AGTAAGCGTTAAGGAATTTACCAGCGTCGTCACGAGAGAATCCGTAAGTCATTTGGGTAAGGTCGTTAGTACCGAAACAGAAGAATTCTGCTTCTTTTGCAATTTCGTCCGCAGTAATACATGCTCTGGGGATTTCAATCATAGTACCAACTTCGTATTTTAAGTTTGCACCTGCTTTTGCAATTTCTTCATCAGCAGTAGCAACTACGATTTGTTTAACAAACTTAAGTTCTTTTTGTTCGCCAACTAACGGAATCATAATTTCAGGAACAACGTTCCAACCGTTCTTCTTGTTAACGTTTATTGCCGCACGGATAACCGCTCTGGTTTGCATTTTTGCAATTTCAGGATAGGTTACGGTCAAACGACAACCACGGTGTCCCATCATTGGGTTAGATTCGTGGAGTGCTGAAATAATGTCTTTAATTTGAGCAACCGTCTTGCCTTGTGCCTTTGCAAGAACTTCGATATCTGCATCAGCAGTAGGTACGAATTCGTGTAGGGGCGGATCAAGGAAACGGATAGTAACGGGGTTGCCTTCAAGTGCTTCGTAAAGTTTTTCAAAGTCGCCTTGTTGCATAGGAAGAATCTTTTCAAGAGCGGCTTCTCTTGCTTCAACCGTGTCGGAACAAATCATTTCACGGAAAGCGTCTATTCTGTTGCCTTCAAAGAACATGTGTTCAGTACGGCAAAGACCGATACCTTCTGCACCGAGTTCACGTGCTTTTGCAGCGTCCTTGGGTGTATCTGCGTTGGTACGAACGCCAAGCGCACGATATTTATCTGCCCAAGCCATAATTCTGCCAAAGTCGCCTGAAATGGTTGCGTCTACGGTAGGAATTGCGCCGTCGTAAATGTTACCGGTAGAACCGTCGATTGAAATAACGTCGCCTTCTTTGTAAACCTTTCCAGCAAGTTCAAAGGTCTTATTATCTTCGTCAAAGTTAGAGATTGCAGAGCAACCTGAAACGCAACAAGTACCCATACCACGAGCAACAACGGCTGCGTGAGAAGTCATACCACCACGAGCGGTTAAAATACCTTGTGATGCTTTCATACCTTCGATATCTTCGGGAGAAGTTTCAAGACGAACTAATACTACCTTTTCGCCCTTTTCTTTCCAAACTTTTGCGTCTTCTGCGGTAAATACGATTTTACCACAAGCAGCACCGGGAGATGCACCGAGCGCTCTTGCAGCGGGTTTCGCACTCTTTAATGCAGTTGCGTCAAATTGTGGGTGTAAAAGCGTGTCAAGGTTTCTCGGGTCAATCATAAGAACTGCTTGCTTTTCGTCAATCATACCTTCGTCTACTAAATCGCAGGCAATCTTTAACGCAGCGGCAGCAGTACGCTTACCGTTTCTGGTTTGAAGCATATAGAGTTTGCCGTGTTCAACGGTAAATTCCATATCTTGCATATCTCTGTAATGGTTTTCAAGAATTTTGCAAACTTGTTCGAATTGCTTATATGCTTCGGGGAATTTTTCAGCCATTTGAGCGATAGGCATTGGTGTACGAACACCTGCAACAACGTCTTCACCTTGTGCGTTGGTTAAGAATTCACCCATAAGTTTCTTTTCGCCGGTAGCGGGGTCACGGGTAAATGCAACACCAGTACCACAATCGTCGCACATGTTACCGAAAGCCATTGCTTGAACGTTAACAGC
>JAGCIP010000187.1 GCA_017648525.1 Clostridia bacterium | reverse complement strand
TTTAATAGTTTTTCTCATCTTTATATAATCTCCTTTTTTATTCATCTTAAATGTTTTTAATAAAACGTATTACGAATCTTATTCGCCTTTAACCCAATCAGGGTCGAAGTTTTCATCATCTTCCTTATCGGCAACCCAGTCAGGGTTAAAATTGCCAACGTCTTCTTTCTCGATAACCCAGTCAGGTTTGAAATAACCGCCGTTCTCATCTCCCACAGAAGGACCAGATTCGTACACTTTTATTTTGAAACTTAAAGAGTATTCCGGTCCGTTGCTATCCGTTGCCGTTACAACAACCTTTGCATCGCCGGTATTTTCGTTAACAACTTTAAGTTTGCTGTCGGTTTGGTCGTATCTTATTACGTCCGCACCTTCTACGATCGTTACAACTACGTCGTCAACTTTAACGTTGTTTTCTAAACAAACAATGTTAAAATCTATTTCAGTTTTACTGTAAACATCAGTACCTACTGTTTCACGGTTGTGAATTGAGTAAATTTTCTCACCATTGTTAACGTAAAACTCAAACGCATTAGTAACGTTAATTTTAAGATTCTTTTCAAGAGAAACTCCATTGTACCCTGCCCAATTTGCTTGGATAGTCAAAGTGGTCTCGCCTTTTTTTAAGGGTTTAATATAACCGTCTTCTACTTTTGCAACGGTATCGTCGCTAAACTTATAGGTGTAGATTACGTCTTCATATCTTTCGCCGTTAAACATAACGTAAGAAGAAATATTAACTGCATCTATAAGGGAAACGGTTACCTCCTCACCCGCCAAGTAGTCAAAGTGTACGGTAGGTACAAAATCTTCGGTAACGACTTTAACCGTACAACTTGCAGTGCTTTCACCATAAGTTGCAGTAACGGTTGCCGTACCTAACTTTTTCGCCGTAATAAGACCATCTTGGTTTACAGTTGCAATCGTATTGTCAGACGACGAATAAACGATTTGCATTGTCGGGTCGGTTGCACCCGATGGAACGACGTAATATTCTACACCGGGGCGCAATTCAATTTCCGTAACGTTAAGTGTTATAACGGGTTTAACCGGCTCTCTTTGTTCAACGGTTGAACCCGCTGGTTTACACGCTGGGAACAACAACATCAACGGAAGACATAATAACGAAATAAAAATAAATAATTTCTTTCTCATTTTATTTCCTCCTTATAACGTGTTAACCCAAGTGCCGAGAAGTTCGTTGCCGAACCCGTCTAACTTATATTGTTGTAAAGAGAACAATTCAGTATCGTAACGCAAGCGGTCACGAAGTTCTATTCTGTCTTCTTCACAAAGTTCGCTGTAATAAAGTCTTGCTTTGCATACTAAGAACGATACTGCTTCTAATTCGATTTGACGAGTCATTACACTATATGCTTTAGGGTCAGCATCTTTATATCTTTCTGCTTGTCTAAGCGCTTCGTCGTGCATAGCGAGCATCTTCTCAGCATATGCTAAGGGATAATATTCTTTCTTTTCGTGTTCTTTTTGACAAGTAGAACCTGTACCGTTTAATCCATAACGTTCAAGCATTGCAAGTGAGTAAACACGAATTTCGTTAAGAACGTTCATCATTTGAGGAGCAACGTCTTTATAAACGCCTTTCATATATTTTTGGATAAGTTCTTCTACGTCAAGAGAAGAATTCCAGTACATATGACGGTCTACGTAATATTTAAGAGCGTTCCAAGTAACAAGTGAAGTACCGCTACCGAAAGCGTCCATAATAACGTGCGTCGGTTTGGTTGCCGCCATGAAACGATACATATCAGTGGTATAGAAGTTGAAAGTATCGTAGTAGTAGAAGAGCGACAAGTAGTTCATGGTATACATAAAGTACGAAATACCAGCACCACCGAGCGATTGCCAAGCATTAACTTGGTCTAAGAATGCGCCGTTGTCTTCTTCATAGGGGTTTCTTTGGAAACTCGTATCAATGTAAGCAACTTCAACTGCAACGTTATCTTCAAGTTTAACTTCTTCTGCAACCGGCTTCCATTTGCCGTTTTCATCTTGAATTGCAGGTGCTTTGGTCGTAAAGATATAAGCACTGATTTGGAAGGTTAAATCTTCAACATAACACGGGTCGTTTTCATCTAAACTTTTTTGCCACTCACCCATTCTTTTTGCAACTTCATTAGCGTAAACTACGTATGCACCTGATTCAGAGCCGTATTTATCTAACGCATCCATACAAGCGAGACAAGTACAAGAGTTGTGGTTATCCGCAATACCAAGAATCATGGTCTTTGCATATTGGAAAATCTTAGAATTCATACGATTTTCAGGAGCAAGTTGCCACTTTAATTTGTTAACAGATTCTTGAACCATTGCTTCAAATTCTTCTGCATCACCGTGAGCGGTGTAACAAACTTGTGCATAACGAGCCGTGCCACCACTTCTAGACGAGAACCACTTGGGGTGAGACTCTTTCCACGTTGCGTAGTTTAAGATAGAAATAGGTCCGTTTTCACCAGACGCAGTACCGCCCGTCTTGTTATAATTATTATAAATAGGTATATAACGATGGTGGTCGCTACCTAATCTCATACGATAACGGAAGTTTGCATTGTCGTAACCATCAATAGCAACTTGGTCTTTAGTGTAATAACTGTGGATAGTACGCTCTGAAAAATCAGGGATATCCGTAATGTTATAATTTTTAAGCTTAAACTCTTTAACTTGGTCGATAGTATAAGCCTCGTTGGTGAAACAATCATAATTGAAATTGTATTCCATAAAGGTGTATACACCATTGAGCGCACCTCTTTCGGTATAACCGATAATGTAAATGGTGTTGTCTTTGGTTGTAATGTACGTTCCGTCTAAGCCGAGTTTATGTTTGTCTATGTCAATACCAGACGTTGCAAGCAAGGTCGTGTCACCAAGAGAAATATATTTCCCTTCAGCAGTATGAGTTAACCCCGTATCTACACTCTTTGGCAAAGCAACGCCCGTTGCTTTTTCAAAGAAATAATTGAACTCGTCAATCATAACGCTACCTTCACTACCTGCTCTTACGCTAGGATAAACCAAGGTATATTCGGTAAACCCGTCTTTTACAACGTATTTATCCGTATCAGTTGATTCATAGATATGATTTGGGTTAACTGCCGGTGGTTCATTCCCACCATTATCGTCAGGTTTAATACAAGAAGTACAAGAAGTACAAGACAATACGAGCATAGATGCAAGTATAACACATAATAATTTGCTAAATATGTTTTTCATCTTTCCCCTCCTTATTCAACTTCAACGGTGTAATAGGTAGAAGCCGTGTTCGTCGTTGCGTCCATACAATGATAGTAAATCAAGTAAGTACCCTTTGCATTCAAGGTAATCTTACCGTCTTTCAATTTAATAAAGTAGCCGGCAGGCGTCTTTACTAAAACGCTAACGTAAAGTTCTTCTATTGGAGTTCCAACGTCAGCAACGGTATAACTCTGAACAGTATATTCCGTGCCAAGTTTAACTTTAACAACCGTATTTTCGTTATATCCACCGTTAAGCGTAATGGTGGGTTCAACAAAGTCACCAGTATAAACGTTGTAACCTGCGGTTGTTTTATTACCGTTGGTATCCGTGTATTCGTAGTTAATTTTATAACGGCCTTCTCTAGTCAACTTAAAGGTGTATTCCTTGGTTGGGTCTATAGATTTATTAAGCAAAGTACCGTCTAATGCAGTAGGCGTAGACTTGCTAGGACCTTCTACCCACATTTTAAGGTTGCCTTGAACGTAACCAGTAAGTAAATCGGTAGCAACCGCTGGGTAAATGGTAACTTCCGAATTCAAATCTTGATAAAGCGCCGCGGTTTGTTTGTAAGAAAGTTGCGGTTTAATAAAGTCAGAAGACGGCATGCCTAAAACTAAGTTGTTAATCTTGCCGATTTCAATCTTTGCATGTTCTAAATCTTCAACGTCATTAACTTCAATACCCAAAATCACTTTATCATTACTGATTATATCACCGATATTGAATATGAACTTATCAATGTAAATTCTACCATTTTTGCAGTAGAACTGTGCTGTAGTTCCTTCGTAATGCGTTTGATAGTTAACTTGCATTTGCCCGTTAACTTTAATATTTAATCCGGCAAATTCGTTGGGTTTGCCCGCATTTACTATTTGTTTACCGTAGTAAATGGTAACCACGTTTTCGGGGTTATAGTAATCGGTTAAAGTAATGTTGATAGAACCGAATTTATCATATCCTATTACAGGACGGAGTTCCAAGAAGAAGTTGCCGTAAGAAATGGGGTTAGCAAATTCCATATAGTTGCCATCTAACTTTTTGGGAACAAACGCAATGTTATCAAGGTTTTCAACGTAAGTGAAATCGCTAGTTACAAAGTGTTTGCCTAAAAGATAACTGCCCTCTTCATCTTGTAAAACAAGAACGGGAATAACTTCTGATAATTCTTCTGCTCCGTCTAAAACGTACTTAAATTGAACGCTTTCTTTTGCAGCAACGGTGTATTCTTTTGCATCAATTTCAACAAAAGCCTTGCCATCCTCTGAAACGTAAACGCTAGGTTCTACTTCAACGGGGTCGGCAGTAGTATATCTAAACGCCTTGTAATTTTCCAAGGTGTAAGTAGAACCTTGAACATAATATCTAGGCATAGTCGCTTGAACAAAAGATACTTCCGTAGACGCAACCGAATTAAAGTCGTATTTTAGTTCGTAAGTAGAAAGCAAGTTGTAATATTCATAGCGAATAGTATACTTGCCAACGTGTTCAACAAAGAAAGACTGCGTATCGGTGATTTCCACAAATTCGCCGTCGTTATAAGCATAGAAAACTTTTACAAATTTATCAACGCTTTCGCCAACGAGAGTGTAAGAAGGCAATTCAAGAATTTTACCTGCTTGTGCGCTTTCAACTTGTTCCACTTCTAAACTCAAAGATTGATTGTTGGGGAATATTTTAGCCTCAATATCAATCGTTTTGGTGGCAACGTTGCCAAACGCATCGACAGCAGTATATAAAACGGTGTAGTTGCCAACACGGTTAGCCGTAAACTTGCCATCAACAATAGTTACTAAAGTTTCTTGGTTGGTGCCATAACCATAGTAAACTTGAGAAATTACGCTCTTTAAATCAACGTCTTTAACGTCAACAGCGGGAATTTTAACTTCTTCTCCCTTTGCAACGATAACCTTGTTCCCAGCCCCTTCGATATAGATATAAGGAGCATTGTCATCTTTAGGCATTGCATCAGGTTTAAGGTCTGCCCCCGTTCTGCCGAGAATATTAGAAATTTCCAAATTGCAAGCCAATTCAGAATCTGCCAAACCTGTTATAGGCTTATAATCATCCGCTTTAATTGAAAGGGTAAATTTACCTTCGGTAAAACCAGTAAACGCCTTACTACCATACTTTTCGGTTGAGCCGAGATTTGCAATTGAAACGTGCGATATTGCTTTACTAGTTTGGTTCATTCTATCGCCATAAGCAGTAAAAGTAGAGTAATCAAAGTACACACTAAAACCATAAGAGTGGTCGTAAGTAGCACCTTCAGGAAGTGCATTACCCGTATAAAGTTTATTAGCAACTTCTTCGCCATCGATTCTATATGAAGTAACAGGATGGTCTAAAAGCTCACCATCTACATTTTTCCAAACGTCAGGACGCCTCATATTAGCGCTAGTGCCGTAATAAGTCGGAAAAGCGCTTCCTTTGGTTGAAACCATATAGTGCATATCGGGAGCTTTTTCTTGCGTTGCAATGTTCTCACCCGTGTAGTTTGGAAAGTTATCAAGCCAGTGATACTCTAAAATAATGTAGTTCGTAGGGTCATAATAGTCGGTTAGTACTACTTGAATATCAAACGCCTCGATATATCCGTGTCCCTTGTTCATAAGGAAAGTATTATTGTACGGATAAATAGTAACTACAGGCGTTTGCTTGGTTAATTCCGTAGCGTCAAATACTTGGTTAACAACAAAAGACGTGTTTTTACCTAATGAAACGTTAACACCAGAAAGCCCTTGGTCAGGAGCCATAGCAAAGTCGTCCACTAATTTATAAGACGAGTTTTTAGCGCCCTCACCGGTAAAAGCATAATAGGCGTCTACTACTGAAAATTTCTTTTCAGCAGTAAGCCTTTGTCCGCCAACGTTAGCAGTGTAAACCAAAGTGTACTCACCCTTTTGAGAAAGGGTTTGTTCCGTTGCTTTACTTGCTATTCCGTTGGGGAATATAATCATAACTTCTTCTGCCTCGTGGCGGTCGCTACCATTAACGATTTCACCATCTGGCAAATCAAAACTTTCGCCGAGCATATAACTATCTTTTATTTGCTCTGCAGTTTCCAAGTCGCAAAGAACGGTAATAGGTTCTTTGTTTAGACTTGATAAACCGAAAACACAAGCGACAGCTAAAACGACGATTAAAATTTTGATTAAAAAGTTGCGAGTTGCACTTTTTATCATCCTTTTTCTCCTCCTAATGTCAGGTTGCCCATGAGTTGCTCTCTAAAGCAAATGAATATGATTACGAGTGGGAAAGCAAGAACGGTACAGCCTGCGGTAACTTCGCCAACCGAGTGTTCTCCGTTCATCGTTGAGATAAACGTTCTGTATATAACAAACGCCAAAGTTACTTGTGTGGGCATATACAAAAGTATAGTACCATATTCGTTCCAGTGCCCGATAAATCTCAATAACCAAATGGTCATTATCAATTTAAATGCAAGCGGAAGTGCAATCTTAAGCATAATCATCAATTGAGATGCGCCGTCTATTTCCGCAGCCTCGTAATAAGTGGTAGATAATCCTTCAAAATAAGCGTAAAAAATGAAGAAATACATACCCGTAAAGTTAAAGTTTTGAATAAAGTAAGCTATCATTGTATCGTAAATACCTAATGAACGGAGCATTTCTATTTCCGCAGGGTAAGTACCAACGATAGGTATTACCATTAAAACTAATAAGGTTGAGTAAATAAACCCACTAACCTTGAAAGGATAGCGTACGCAAAGGTAAGCAGCCATACAAGGTAATACGGCGTTTTCAATAGAAGTAATAACGGTAAACATAAGAGTATTAACTAAGGTAACACCAAGCGTAACTTCTTGATAGTGGGTTACCATTACGCCGTTCTGATAGAACGGGTTTACAACCGTAAAACCAAATGCGTCTAAAAGTTTAGCGTAGTTAGAGAAACGAAGTTCTTCTGCACTGAGCACGGGGTTAGGCAAGCCTAAAACGTTTTTCTTAATTTCGATATCTGCAACAGATTTAAACGAACTTAATAAACCCCAAAACAGCGTTCCAAGGATACTAATAACGTAAAGAACTAGGAAAGTAAATAATACGATAAAGAAAATTTTATCAGCCAAGCCTTTCGCTTTCATTTTTTGTTTCTTGTGTGCCATCTTCTCTTCCCTCCTATTTCGTTGACCAGCCGTATTTGTCTAATAATCTACGGATAAGTAATGTCGCGGGTGCGATAATAGCAGTCATCATTAAGCCAAACGCACTCAAAATGCCGTAACTTACGCCGTCCACAATTTGCGTGCCTGCATAATAGGTCTTCAAGTAGAAGAACATACCGATAGTAGCCATCTCTTTGGTAATATCAGAGTGGATACCGAATAGACTCATAAGACTCATTTGGTTGCCGAAAATACCAGCAACACCAAGTATTAACAACTGCTTATAAGTATGCCAAATACCTGGAAGAACTATGTAGAAGAACTCTTGGATAATGTTAGCACCGTCTAATTGTGCAGACTCTAAAACAGATTCGTCTACACTACTCATAGCACCGCTGAATAACAACAAACTACCGCTTAAGCCTAGCCAAACGTTGAAGAATAAAACACCGCCTAAACGAGTGTTCGGGTCTACGAGTATACCTTGAACAGTTGCACCAAAAATGTCTTTTGCAACAACCATATATACATTTTCGGTTATATACTTAAACAACAACGAAAATACCAAGCCCGAAATAACGTGGGGCAAGTAAAGCATTACCTTGAAGAAACCTGAAAGTGGTTTCTTCTTGAAAATGTAATACGAAAGTATAATACAAATAGGTTGCGAAACAAAAAGTCCAATAAAGTAAATTAAGAAAGTGTTTTTAAGAACGTAAACGTTATTGCTAAACAAATCTATCGCCATTTTGAAGTTATAAAAGAAAGAATAACCACGAGTACCGGTAAAGAATTTTTCTAATATACCCGTGCTATAATTTATTTCATAAATTTGGAATGCACGAAGAATTGAACTTATATTAACGCCAAAATAGAATATTGCGAACTGAATACAGGGCAATATCATGAGCGCAGCGTAGAAAATAATGTGCCCTCTTCTACGCGCGTTCATACCGTTTTTGTTGATTTTTTTAGTCTGCGACATAATACGTGCTCTCCCAGTCTGTCTTGCTAACGGTTAGGCCTTGATAAACTTCAGGCGACTTTCCACCATAAGAGAATGGTGAGAAAATTGAGTGATACAAACTGCCCTTATAGGTAGGCCAGGTTGCTTTTTGCAACAACGTACTTGCATTTCTTAAATAAGATTGTTTCTTTGAAACGTTTAATGATACGTTTGCAGTTCTATACATTTGGAAAATACTATCGTCAAAAGAAGAAAGTTTTGCTTCGTCTTCTGGGGTTAAGTCGTAATTGATATGTCCTCTTAAAATACCAGTTTCACCAGTGAAGTGTGAAAGTTCTGCGTCGCTATAAAGGAACTTGAAGAACTTTTTAACTTCTTTAACCAAGTTAGTGTTTGCAGCAATGTTTGCGTTGATGAAAGCGTATGAGTCAGATGCTTGAGTCATAACGTTTCCTCTTGCATTTTCAGGTCCGGTTACAGGTTCGTCAAGGTCGGTAGGCAACGGCATCCAACGAAGGTCTCTTTGCGCACCACTACCAGTTTCACCAGTAAGTAAGTCATATTGTTTGAAAGAGCCGTTAAATTCTGCTTCGTTGTACCAGTGAGATGCTTCAACTAACATACCGTAAGTTCTATCACCTTCGTTTTGTCCGTTACAGATAAATTTAAGTTGAGCAATACCGGGGGTAACAGTCTTACTGGTATAGTCTTCTGAAATCCAACCTTTATCTAACATCATTTGAATAAATGCCACAGAATAGTATTTACTTACTGCTTGATAAGTCAAATAACCAGTTTCTTCGGTTATAGTTTTCATTTCAGTTATCGGTTTAGAGATAGAGTCAGTTGCACCGGTGAATAATACTTGGGTATTATCAAAACCAGTAACAACTTCCATTTGTCCAGAATAATCAAAGAAAGCACTAATACCTTTACCAGCGTCCGTAGATGCCCACAAACCTTTGAGCAAGCTACTAACGTAGTGGTCAACAGTACCGTTATGTTCGATAGGAGTAGTTCCAGATGCATACATTTTTGCACAAAGAATGCAAAGTTCAACTAAAGTAGTAGGCAAGCCGTCGTCATAAGTACCAGCAATACCATCGTTACCAACGCTCTTTGCTACTTCCGTGTTGCCAGGAGCAACGAATTTTGCGTTTCCGTATGGTGAAACAAAGTTTGTAACCTTGCCGGCTTTAACTTCCGCATTGTAGTCTGCAAAGAAGTAGCCTCTTTCGGTAAACAAATCGTAGTCGTAACTCATACCAGAGAAAATAGTAAAGTGCGGAACTGCATAATACTTGCCGTCATAACCTTTCATCATTTCTACTGCTTCAGGTCTAATTTTGTCAACGATAGATACGGCGTTGCCGTCTCTCGTTTCACTCTTTTCGGTAAGAATATCAGTAATATCCAACAATTTGCCAGATGCAGCAAGTTCGCCGATACCACCTTGTTCAACAAAATAAATGCTGTAACCAGAAGTTGCCATAGTGCCAACACCCGTGTCAATATTGTGTTCTACGTTGAACTTAATATTTGGGTTGTCTTTTTGATAACGAACGATTGCATCATCCAACCATTTACGGCCGATACCACCACCCGTATTCATAATGTTGATAACGGTGATTCCACCACCGCCGCCGTTGCCTAAATTACAACCAACCATTGAAAACAACATTACAATTGCTAATAATCCGCTTAGAATTTTTCTCATAGTTTTACACTCCTTAAATATTATTTTTTTTCTTAGCGTTTTTTGTTTTTCAGAGCACTAAACGATAGAGCCCCATTTAGCATTCTACAATGCTTATTTATGATAACATATTCTGAAAGTGTAGACAATATCTTGTTTTTGTCTTTTTTTTAACTCTAAACATACATTTACAATAAAACGTTAGTATAACTTACCATTTTTTAACTTTATTTTGTTTTTTCTTGTATTTTTTTGTGATTTGGATTGTGATTTTTTACCTTTTGTTGTGATTTTTTGTTTTTTTTATCTTTTTTTTACTTAAAATATTTTGACTTTTAATATTTGTAATGCTATAATTTGCTTATGGATAAAGAAAAGACAAATGGTTTGGAAACAAACGACTTTTTAATCGATTTTAATTTTTTGGACGAACCGTTCATTTTGGGTGATTTCCGCTTGCATCAAGTGGGGAAAAAATTTTGCAAGCCCGAAACGGTTGTTAGAACACACGTTCACGCCGACTGGTTTGAAATCACCGTTGTTTTAGACGGTAAGGGTGAAGTTTTTGCAAACTACAAAAGCTGCCCCGTTC
>JAGCIP010000186.1 GCA_017648525.1 Clostridia bacterium | reverse complement strand
CTACTCACGCATTAAAATTAAGATTATTCTATAGTTAAAATGTCTAAAAAGCCCGTAATGTCAAAAACTTCCATAATGCTATCGTTAACCCCTGTAAGTTTCATTGAGCCTTTTGTGTTCATAATCTTTTGTGCTTTTAAGATCACCCTTAACCCTGCAGAAGAAACGTATTCTAGTCCAGCCATATCAAAAGTTAATTCCTTTATACTAGGAACAACGCAATCAAGTTCTTTTTCAAGTTCAGGTGCAGTTTGGGTATCAAGTCTACCAACAACAACCAAAGTTGCTACTTCACCGTTTAATTTTTTTTCAATAGTCATATCTTTAATCTCCTTAAATAATAATTTTTATAATTTCCAAGTTTCAATAGGGTCGTATAGGAAAGATAGTTCCGATATCGGAGTATCAAGGCTCTCCGCCAACCTTTTAACGGCCTTTTTAATTTCTAGCGAAAAATCCAAATACCAATCCACCGTTTCTAAAATATATTTTCTCTTGAACTCTACGTCCGTTACCAGCGCACACTCTAGATTATGCAGTCTATCAGCGCCTTTAACAGCAAACGCAATTTTATTGTTTTTAATAGCGTTGACGTACTCTTGCATATCGTTGCCTTTTTGCTTTGTTAAAAGTTTTACCGCTCTCAAAATTTTATGATTACCGTATGATAAAATTTCTTTTTCGGTAGCGTTGGTATCTTCAAGCAAATCGTGAAAGAGTGCTGTGATTTGATAATCTTCATTAAAGCCTAGATTTTTTAACTTTTCACAAACGGCGATAGGGTGAGTAATATAATCATCTCCACCAATACGCTTTTGCCCTTTGTGTTTTTCGCTTGCAAAATCTAATGCACGTTTAACTCTTTCGCTATAAGACATTAAACTTCCCCCTTTTGCTTGAGCAAAAGCTTTGCTTGCCTTTCTGCCTTATCTTTGCTTTTTAATGAGATTTTTAAGAAGTCTACAATCTTATCAAAATCATAATTTTTATTTATAAGTTCCGCACGGCATAAAAACCTAAGCGCAACCGAAGAAGAAACGATATCAAGGTTTGCCATTGACAACGCTTTTTTAGCAAGACGAATTGCCAAGTCGTAGTTTTCGTTTATCATAACTTCAATATCGCCAAGTTTTTTAACACCTAAAAATGCAAGTTGTGGAATATAACTTTCAGGGTCAATAGAGTTAATTTCAGCCCCGCAAATATCCGCAATTTCTTTTATTAAGGCTTGCATTTTTTTGTTATGTAAAACGTATTCGTTAAGCGAAATCATATTTATTACAACGTCGTCTGCGTCGTCGGTTATAATTCGTTTTCTAATATCTTCGGTATAAGAAGTCATATTATCACGAGCACGAACAAACTCATCATCAGCAAGTTCTAAAAGTCCCGCAAGGCGAGCAAACTGTCTATTTATTTCCCTTGGAACACCAAAATCGCTTTTATAACCTATATCGTGGTGAATTGCCGACCATGCGTGTTGCAGTATCGTTCTAATTTGAACTTCAAATTTCTTGCCACAAATTTCATCAGGCCACGTGTGACCAAAAGGTAGCGAGCAAATATAATGGAGCGACAAATACCCAAAAGCATTTTCTTTTAAGAGAGTGCGTTTATCTGATGAATTTTCCCAGTCAACCACAAATTTTTCTTCTACTTTTTTGCCGATTTTATCAATCTCGTCTGAAAGAAAACAAACAACACGACAACCAAGAATATCAGTAATATCTTCTAAAGAGTTGTAGCCGTCGCCCTTTCTTTCAAGTTTACCCGCCAAACTTCTTTCTTCTTTTACTCGGTGTTCAACCGCCAAAACAGTCAAGCCTAGCTCCTTAGTAATATCAGCAAGCATTTGGTGTACCACGTCGCCAAGTTTTACAAAACTGTCCCTTTGCTTTCTATAATCTTCTAAAATAAGTCTGCTTTTTAAGTTCATACCATCACCCTCATTTGAATTTTTTAACAACCACGATACTTGCTTGTTTTCCTTTCACCCCAACTATTACGTCATCAGCAAGATTTGCAATAATTGATTTTTCTAATTCATCCCAATCTTGTGCATTTTCTTCTTTTACAACGCTTTTATATTTATTAAGGCTCCAATTATATACAGGAGAAAACCCAACGCTATACTCTACACCCGCATTAAAAAGCCTTGCCATATCGTATGCTTGAAAATTTTCTTTATCCAAAAACAAATTTTCAATTGCCGAACGAATTTTCCCAACTATTCCAACAGCGTTTGCATTTTTCTTGTTTTTAGCAACGTTTATTAGTTCGTTCTTTTTTTCGACAGTAAATTCTGAAAAACTCATATTTACGTTTACTCTACATTCTCCATTGTCAAACTCAATCCAAAAGTCCCCGTTAAAATTGTCAACGATATTTGGCAACATTCCATCAAGTTCTTCACAAATTAAACGTAGTTGTAAAGTTTGTTTTTCATTTAAATCGTTATATATAGCAACTTTTTTACTTTCCTTTAGTATCGCATCAAGGTCTCTTGTTCCGTTTTCTATTTTGCATATATTAGATATCATATTAATTACCTTCTTTTTAAGGTTTCGTTTATTCAATAGTTAAAATATCGGCAAAACCCGTAATTTCAAACACTTCCATAACGCTACCGCAAACGTTAATAACTTTCATGCTACCAAGTTTTTGCATTTTCTTTTGAGCGCCAAGTAAAACACGTAAACCCGCACTTGAAATATATTCAAGCCCTTTTAAATCAAGGATAAGATTTTTAGTTTCGCCCATATCTTCGTTAAGGGTTTTTTCAAGCGCAGGGGCTGTAGTTGTGTCAAGTCTACCAACAATCTCAACGACGGTATTTTCCACGTTCTTTTTAATTTCAATCATCATTTTTATTTTCTCCTTTATATGTTTTTGGTCATTGTTAAAATATTTTTGCCGTTTTCATAAGCGTATGAAAGGTTATCCATTGTCTTTTTGGTTATAAAAATTCCTAAACCACCAATATTGCGTTCTTCTGCAGACAAACTAATATCTGGGTCTTCTTTCTTTAACGGGTCGAACGGAATTCCGCTATCTATCATTTGGAAAGTAACCTTTCTACTTTCTTCATCAAAAGTGATATTAAACTCTACGATACCATCGCCATCTTTATAAGCGTAATGAGCTACGTTCACAAAGACTTCTTCTATGGCAACACAGATTGCCGTTTGCAATTTCATTGAACAATTAAAGGTTTCTAATTTTTGTTCTATAAAAGCAAGAACGTCTGATAATGAATCAGTTTTTGCGGGGAATATTTTACTTTCCATTTGCTCTCCTTTTTTGAACTTGTAATCAAATATCAACATTGTAATATCGTCAAACTGTGGTGCTTCGCCTACAAATTTATCAATGCTCTTTTTCAACTTTGGTAAAAGTTTTGTCGCCCCTAAACTTAAGTTTTTATTCATAAACTCTAAAAGCCTATCTTCGCCATAAAGTTTATTTTCTACGTCGGTTGCTTCGGTAACGCCGTCTGTATATAGGAATAATCTATCTCCCTTTGAAAGCATAATTTCGCCAGCACGATATTTAACTCCGTCTAAACCAGCAAGAACAAACCCTGCACGTGTTTTCAAATACTCAAAATTACCGTTTGCTTTTTTCAAAAGCGGGGGGTTATGTCCTGCGTTAGCAAACTGTAATTTCCCACTAGGAATATCGAGTATTCCCATCCAAGCAGTAACGAACATTCCCGATTCGTTATTTTCACAAAGTTTTGCATTAGCCTTTGTAAATATATCGTTCACAGCCATTCCACTTTCCGCCAAGTCCTTAATAATGGTCTTTGCCGTCATCATAAACATTGCTGCGGGAATACCTTTACCAGAAACGTCGGCTACTAAAAATGCAACCGTGTCTGCATTAAGTTTATAAAAATCATAGAAATCGCCACCAACTTCTTTTGCCGCAATCATTTGCGCATATACGTTATATTCTTCACTAGTCGGGAAGTTTGTTGGAAGTGCTGATAATTGTATTTGTTTAGCGTATTCTAATTCTTTGTCAATACGAGCCGCCGCTTCGGCAATATATCGTTTCAACGTTGTAACGGTTGAATTGATATCATCTGATAGAGATGCAAATTCTTCGTTCGTTCTAACGTCTACCGTTACGTTAAGGTCGCCACCAGTTATTTGGGCAAGGGTGTCGTTAACTTTTCTTAAATTGTTGATAATAACCCGCTTAATAAGAACGTAAATAAACACAAAAAGCGCAATAAACACGATTATTTGCATAAATACCGAAGTGTAAACTGATGCGTCACGCATAAAAGTTGCTTCTGCTTCGGGCATAGCGGCGATTATACAATAATCGTCAACAAACTTAAATACATACATATAGGTTTCCTTGTATCCTGTTTCTGCATTAACGATATCTGCAGTATAAAGTTTGCTTGCAGTTTGGCGGGTTAGCATTTCACTTGGTGGATTTATACCTATTGAAGAAATAGACAAACCATTATATTCGTTATCAATAACCATATTAAGATTAGTATCGCAAACTGCAACGAACCCGTTTGAACCAACGTGCCTATTTTTAGTTGCTTCTATAATAAATTCCTGTGACTGACCTTTTATGTCGGCTTCCACGTCGTTCATTGCAGTAGTAAATACTTCTTGAGTTTCTATTTTAGAAATGCCGTTTTGTAAAACGAAAGTAAAAACACTTGTTGCTAAAAACGCTACGGCAATACATATCAAAAGCCAACGTTGAAATGTGTTTGCAATTCGCTCTGCCGTTTTCTTTCTAAAAAACCCTTCACTACTAAAAAATGAAATTACAATAATTGAAAAACCAACCGCAAAAGCGTTGCCTAAAATCATCGGAAGTGTTGCGCCTTTTACAAACTCAAAAGCATACGAAGAATTATCCATATTCGTAATGAATATTAAAATCATATGAATAACTTCACAAGCAACGGCAATAAAGATACCGTAAGCCCAATTAGGTTTTTTATTATCAAACATCCACTTTCTAAGCGCAGCCGCCATAAAACCAGCAAGAATTGTCGCTATACTGCAAGCAAGTCTTGTATACGTTCCTGCTCCCCAATAAACGGAAAACCAACGGTATAAACCGCCGATTAAACCTGCTATTATGCCAGCAGGCGCACCGAAAATTAAACCGGCAGATAATGGCGCAGCATCACGCACGTTTACAACAGCACCTAACCATTCCACACCAAAACTTGATGCAAAAGCTGATGCGCCACCAAATAGAACGCCTATAATTATTTGTTTTTTTATATACGTGAATTTCTTAAACGGAGTATATAAATCAAGCAAATATACCCCGATAGCCAACACACAATTTAATATTATAGATACAATCAATAATCCCATTTATATCTCCTATAACCCAATTAGTTTGCTAATTAAGTCTGCAATAAGGTTACCCACAACGCCTACAACCGTAAGCAATATCAAATAAAGAACCATACTTGAGCGACTTACTGAATTTTTGGCAATATTATAATAAAAGTTAAAATGCCCTTTTAAGTTGTTCCCTCTATTTTGTTGCCATTGATAGGTAATTACGTCTTCTGTCTTATATGTTTTAGGCAGGTATTCTTTATATAAATTTTCTTCTAACCTGCGAATACGATAGCAACTTCCATCGTTAACCTCATAAGACTCGTTTAACGATAATGTAACAACTGCTTTTTCTAATTTTTGACGATGAAACGCACCGATTTTAGTGATTTCGTCAGGTAAAAGTCTTGCCTCGTTTATACGAATTGAATAACCGTACTTTTCCGCAACTACGGGTGTGGTAATTAAATCTCTCAACCTTTCCATCACGCTCCCCATGTCCGAACGTGGTGCAAAAATTTCATTCAAAGATTTATGTGGCATACGCCAAATAAAATATGATTCGTCGTTATCTAAAAATGATTGCAATTTTTCTAAATCAATTTTTATCAGCGTGCCTTCTGAAAAATGCGTAACGTCAATATCTAACGAACTGATATGAACTATATCGACAGTCTTTCCGTTATAAGCAATTTCCGAAGTGTGCTCGTTCTTCTTAAATTCAATTATACAAGAAGCGCTAAACGTTGCTTGTAAAATATTTTTATCTTCAAAAAGCAAGGATATGTCTTCTATTTCTTCACGACTTACCGCAAACGGAACGTAAACGTTTAGTGCTTTGCTAGATTTTACTCCACGAATACGAACGGCAAAGTCAACGTAACTTTTTCCTTTTGGATTGAGCCAGTCGTTTATGTATACCGTGCTAACGTCGTCGCCGTCTATCCAGACAGCCCAACCGTCATCTGCAAATTTTCTTTGTTTCTTTGGCATGCTATATTTCTCCTTTTGGTTGTCTTACCATAGCGTAATGCATAACGTCTGTTTTAGGAACGCATTCTTCTCTTTTAAGTTCAAATCCGTAATGTTCGTATAAGCCTACGTTGCTTTCTTTATTAGTTTCTAAATAAGCAACCATTTTTTCTGCATCTAAAAATTTTAGCATAGGTTTCATTAACTTGCTTGCTATACCCTTTCCTTGAGCCTCTTTT
>JAGCIP010000185.1 GCA_017648525.1 Clostridia bacterium | reverse complement strand
CACCAGGTAAGTCTTTTACCCTGCCCCCACGTATAAGAACAGAACTGAGTTCTTGAAGGTTCTGAACTTCACCGGGGATATATACGAAACCTTCGGACTTGTTAGTCAAACGAACTCTGGCAATCTTACGAAGTGCTGAGTTAGGTTTTTTAGGGGTAGTTGTAGTTACCGATAAGCAAACACCACGCTTTTGAGGACATTCGTCCAAAATCGGGGACTTTGACTTGTAGGTAATCTTCTTTCTTCCTTGTCTGATTAACTGTTGAATTGTTGGCATAGTACACCTCCTTTAATTTTTCGGATATTCGAAAAACGGATTCGGAAAACTCCGTTTAAGAAACTTGTTTTTCTATTTCGGTGGATATAAACCCACCGAAATATTATTTTACCATTTATTGAGTTTTTAGTCAAACAAAATACTTGTGTTTGGCGTATTTTTTGACTGAATTACTCTTCTGCTTCGGCCCTTTGAATTACCGTTTGGGGAGAAACGTTTTTGTAATTCTTAATTCCTGTACCTGCAGGAATAAGTTTACCTATAATTACGTTTTCTTTTAAGCCGATAAGCGGGTCAACCTTGTTCTTGATTGCTGCTTCAGTAAGAACTCTTGCGGTTTCTTGGAATGATGCTGCAGATAAGAAACTTTCTTTAGCGAGCGCTGCCTTAGTGATACCGAGAAGAATTCTCTTACCTTGCGGGGGTACTAACCCGTTTTGGAGAGCGTTCATGGTTTCTTCTTCAAACTTATGAACGTCTAACTTCTCACCAGGGAGAATATCCGTACCACCGGGGTTTTCAACTTGAACTTTCTTCATCATTTGACGAACGATAATTTCAACGTGCTTGTCGTTGATATCAACGCCTTGTGAACGGTAAACGCTTTGAATTTCACGCAAGATATAATCTTGAACGCCCTTGATACCCTTGGTCTTTAAGATGTCTTGCGGATATACAGAGCCGTTGGTGAGAACCGAACCCGGTTCAACCTTGTCGCCGTCCTTAACGATAACGCCCGTTCCAAACGGAATAGTGTAATCTTGTCTAGAACCGTCGTCAGTCTTAACGATAACGTGAGTAATCTTATCTTTAACTTCGATTTCAACTTCACCGCTATGTTCACAAACGATTGCAGCGTGTTTGGGTTTTCTTGCTTCGAAAAGTTCTTCAACTCTAGGAAGACCTTGCGTGATGTCGCCCGTACTTGCGATACCACCGGTGTGGAAAGTACGCATGGTAAGCTGAGTACCAGGTTCACCGATTGATTGTGCAGCGATAATACCAACTGCTTCACCGATTTGAACGGGGTTATTGTTACTCATATTCTTACCGTAACACTTAGCACAAACGCCAGTCTTACACTTACAAGTGAATACGCTTCTAATTTCTACTTCTTCGATACCTACTTTAACGATTAAATCAGCGTCGTCTTCGGTAATCATTTCGTTAGCCTTAACGATAACTTCGCCCGTTTCGGGGTTAACTATATCGTTAATGGTAAATCTTCCTGCAATTCTATCACGCAAACCTTCAATAACTTCGCCTTTCGTTCCTTTAATAGCAGAAACTACTACGCCTTTAGGAGCATCTCCGGTATTTGCAAAACAGTCTTCTTCATTGATGATAACTTCTTGCGAAACGTCAACTAAACGACGGGTTAAGTAACCAGAGTCAGCCGTTTTAAGTGCCGTATCGGCAAGACCTTTACGTCCACCGTGAGAAGAAATGAAGTATTCAAGAACTGAAAGTCCTTCACGGAAACAAGATTTAACCGGAATTTCGATAGTTTTACCATTCGGGTCGGTCATAAGACCACGCATACCAGCAAGTTGCTTAATTTGGTCGATTGAACCACGAGCACCAGAGTTTGCCATCATAAGAATCGGGTTGAAATCATCAAGCGTTTCCTTAAGTTTTGCAGTAACGTCGTCAGTTGCTTGTTTCCAGATGCTAACGACTTTCTTATATCTTTCTTCGTCGGTAATATAACCTTTCTTATAAAGTCCTTCAACTTTAAGAACGTGTGCTTCTGCTTCTTTTAAGATTGCAGACTTAGCCTTAGGCATATGCATATCGAATACGCTGGTGGTGATTGCGCCGATAGTTGAATACTTAAAGCCGAGAGCCTTAATTTTATCTAATACGTCAGCAGCACAACTTGCACCTAAACGCTTAAAGCAAGCGCCTACGATTTTTTGAAGGTCTTTCTTACCTACTAATTTATCAATTTCGTACTTAACGAAATCTTCTTTGGTTTTTCTTTCAACGAAACCAAGGTTTTGGGGTACTGCTTCGTTGAAAATAATCTTACCAACAGAAGTTTTAACCCTACCTACAACCTTTTCACCATCAACTTCTACCGCGCGACGAACGATAATTTCGTCTTGCAAACCGATTTTACCCGTTTGATAAGCCATAATTGCTTCTTCGGGGCAGGTGTAAGAAACGGTATATTCGGGAACACCGTAAACGGTGCCGTTTTCGTCCTTTCTACCCTTTTCGTTATACTTTTCGCCGATTTTTTTCTTAATAATGGTTAAGTAGTAAGAACCCATGACCATATCTTGGGTAGGACTCATAACCGGTTTACCGTCGGAAAGTTTTAAGATGTTGTTAGATGCAAGCATCAAGAATCTTGCTTCTGCTTGCGCTTCTACCGATAGCGGAACGTGAACTGCCATTTGGTCTCCGTCGAAGTCGGCGTTGAACGCACCACATACTAACGGGTGGAGTTTGATTGCACGACCTTCGATAAGAACAGGCTCGAATGCTTGAATAGAAAGTCTATGAAGCGTAGGTGCACGGTTGAGAAGTACGGGATGGTCCTTAATTACTTCTTCTAAAACGTCCCAAACTACGGTTTTAGCACGTTCTACCGTACGTTTTGCGTTCTTAATGTTGTGGCAGATGTTGTTTTCTACCAACTTTTTCATTACGAACGGCTTAAAGAGTTCGATTGCCATTTCTTTAGGCAAACCGCATTGATAGAGTTTGAGTTCCGGACCTACGACGATAACCGAACGACCTGAATAGTCAACACGTTTACCGAGAAGGTTTTGACGGAAACGACCTTGCTTACCACGGAGCATACCTGAAAGTGATTTGAGTTCACGATTGCCTGCACCGGTAATAGCCTTGCCGTGTCTACCGTTGTCAATAAGCGCATCTACCGCTTCTTGCAACATTCTCTTTTCGTTTCTTATAATGATTTCGGGCGCACCCAAATCCATAAGTTTTTTCAAACGGTTATTTCTGTTGATAACACGTCTGTAAAGGTCGTTAAGGTCGGAAGTAGCAAATCTACCGCCGTCGAGTTGCACCATAGGACGAAGTTCGGGCGGAATAACGGGAAGAACGTCTAAAATCATCCATTCAGGGCGGTTACCGCTCTTTCTAAATGCTTCTATGATTTCTATTCTTTTTACCGCACGAATTCTTCTTTGTCCAGAACCGTTTTCTTCAATGATTTTCTTGGTTTCTGCGCTTTCTTTTTCAAGGTCAATAGCCATTAAGAGTTCTTTGATGGCTTCAGCACCGATACCCGTTTTGAACGAGCCTTCGCCGTATTGTTCTTCCATCTCGATTTTTTCTCTATCGCTAATAACTTGCTTATACTCTAACGGAGTCGTACCCGGGTCTAAAACTACGTGGCTTGCAAAATACAATACGTGTTCTAATGACTTGGGGCTCATATCGAGCATAAGACCTATTCTTGAAGGAACGCCCTTGAAATACCAAATGTGTGATACGGGAGCAGCAAGTTCAATGTGTCCCATTCTATCACGACGTACTTTTGATTTGGTAATTTCAACGCCACACTTGTCGCAAATTACGCCCTTATAACGGATACGCTTATATTTACCACAGTGACATTCCCAGTCTTTGGTCGGTCCAAAAATTCTTTCACAAAATAGTCCGCCCATTTCGGGTTTTTGCGTTCTGTAGTTAATGGTTTCGGGCTTGGTTACTTCGCCGTAAGACCATTCTCTAATTTTTTCGGGAGACGCTACTCCTATTTGTATAGAATCGAAATTGTTAAGTTCAAACATAATTCTCTATATCCCCCTTTAATTATTCGTCGTCTTCGATATCGAAATCGTCGTCAAACATTTCCCCGTCGGGAATAGTAGTATCAATTTCGTCATCTTCGTCTTCAAACATACCGTCAAAACCAAGTTCGTCGCCCAAATCGTCGTCATTATCACCATCTTCGAATACCGTTTCACCGATATCTGATTGGTCAAAGTCGTCGATTTCAACTTCGTCTTGTACCACTCTTTCACGAACGAACGGAATATCGTCGATATCGCTTTCGATAAGGTCTTTAACAGCAAGTTCTTCTTTGTTTTCAGTAAGCACTTTCATATCAAGTGCAAGTGATTGTAATTCTTTCAAGAGCACCTTGAACGCTTCCGGAATACCCGGTTCGCTAATATTAGTACCCTTAACGATTGATTCGTAAGTTTTTACCCTACCAACGATATCGTCAGACTTAACGGTAAGGATTTCTTGGAGAATATGAGCAGCGCCGTATGCTTCAAGCGCCCAAATTTCCATTTCACCGAAACGTTGTCCACCGAATTGTGCTTTACCACCGAGTGGTTGTTGGGTAACTAAACTGTAAGGACCAGTAGAACGTGCGTGAATCTTATCGTCAACCAAGTGGATAAGTTTAATCATATACATTTGACCAACGGTAACTCTGTTTTCAAACGGTTCACCAGTTCTTCCGTCGTAAAGTTGAATCTTACCGTCAACTTCGCCGTCGGGATTTACTATATTGTTTTCACGCAATAATTCTTTAATATCGCTTTCGGTTGCACCGTCGAATACCGGCGTTGCAATCTTCCAGCCGAGTTGTTTACATACCAAGCCCAAGTGTACTTCAAGTACTTGACCAATGTTCATACGAGAAGGAACGCCTAGCGGGTTAAGTACGATTTGTAACGGCGTACCGTCAGCCATAAACGGCATATCACTTTCAGGGAGTATTCTTGAAATAACGCCCTTGTTACCGTGACGGCCTGCCATCTTATCACCGATAGAAATCTTACGTTTTTGAGCAATGTATACTCTAACGAGTTTATTTACGCCAGGTGACAATTCGTCTTTATTAGCACGGGTAAAGATTTTAACGTCTACTACCACACCGCCTTCGCCGTGGGGAACTTTCAACGAAGTATCACGAACTTCTCTTGATTTTTCGCCGAATATTGCACGGAGAAGTCTTTCTTCGGGAGTAAGTTCGGTTTCGCCCTTGGGAGTAACTTTACCAACCAAGATGTCGCCACTATTAACTTCCGCACCGATTCTAACGATACCGTCTTCGTCAAGGTCTTTAAGTGCGTCTTCACCAACGTTGGGAATATCACGGGTAATTTCTTCTTCGCCAAGTCTGGTATCTCTTGCTTCTATTTCGTGTTCTTCAATGTGAATAGTGGTAAACACGTCTTCACGAACGAGTTTTTCAGAAAGTAAGATAGCGTCTTCGTAGTTATAACCTTCCCAGCTCATAAAGCCTACGAGAATGTTACGTCCGAGTGCAAGTTCGCCGTTCTTAGTAGAAGGACCGTCTGCAATAGTTTGACCTTTTTCAATCTTTTCGCCCTTGTCGACGATAGGTCTTTGGTTAAGGCAAGTGCCTTGGTTACTACGTTCGAATTTCTTTAATACGTATTCTCTATCCGTACCGTCTTCTTCGGTAATAACTATCATATCGCTTGCAACAGACTTAACAACACCTGCGTTAACAGCGTTAACCATTACGCCAGAGTCGTAAGCGATTCTTCTTTCAATACCAGTAGCAACGATAGCGTTTTCAGGACAAAGTAGTGGAACTGCTTGACGTTGCATGTTTGAACCCATTAGCGCACGGTTGGTATCGTCGTTTTCTAAGAACGGGATAAGTGCCGTTGCAACTGAAATAAGTTGTTTTGGAGAAACGTCCATATAGTCCATCTTCTCTTTAACGTCTTCAGTAATATCTTCTTTATGTCTGCAAGATACACGATCGTTTACGAAATACTTGTTATCGATAAGCGGTTCGTTTGCTTGCGCAACGATATAGTTATCTTCTTCGTCCGCCGTTAAGTAATCAACGTGTTCGGTAACAATAGTTTCTATCTTGCCGTCTTCACCTACAACGTGTTCGATTTTTCTATACGGAGATTCGATAAATCCGTATTCGTTTACTTTTGCAAATGCTGCGAGCGACGAGATAAGACCGATATTCTGTCCTTCAGGAGTTTCTATCGGACACATTCTGCCGTAGTGAGAGTGGTGAACGTCACGCACTTCAAAAGTCGCTCTGTCACGGTTAAGACCGCCAGGTCCTAATGCAGAAAGTTTTCTCTTGTGAGTAAGTTCTGCAATCGGGTTGGTTTGGTCCATGAATTGAGAAAGTTGAGATGAGCCGAAGAATTCCTTAATAGCCGAACTTACGGGACGTACGTTGATAAGACCTTGCGGTGATACGTCTTTGGGGTCTTGCGTACCCATTCTCTCTTTGATAACTCTTTCAAGTCTTGCAATACCGATACGGAATTGGTTTTGTAAAAGTTCACCAACCGAACGAACACGACGGTTGCCCAAGTGGTCGATATTGTCAACTGAATTTATGCCTTGGATTAAGTCCAAGTTAACTGATACTGATGCAACGATATCGTCAATGGTAATGTGCTTGTGGTTAAGTTTATCCATAAGCGGACGAATAGTCTTTCTAGTTTCAGCATCAATAGTTTCGGGAAGTTCCCCGCCGATAATTTCATAGAATTTAACGCAAGCGTTAACGAACTTAACACGAATTTCACGTGCCTTTTCTTCGTTCTTCTTGTCTTCGGGTTTTTCTTCACCGGGACGAGCCTTTCTATCGTCTATATAGAAGTATTCGTTAATTTCCTTACGGAGAATTTCAGCCGTTTCTTCAACGCTGTTTTCTTTAGCGGTTTCAGCAACCGTTTTAGAAAATTCAAGTATAGGATAATAAACGTAGTCCAAAAGACCGAACAATCTAGGATTGATTCCGGTAACTTGCTTAAAGTCTACTACGTTGTTTGCAATAATTTTATGATTTTCGCCGTTGATTTCGGCAACGAAAGTATTGATACCTGCGTTTTGAATATCTTCTGCAATTGCTTTGGTAATGATAGCGCCTGCCTCAATCAAAACTTCCCCGTCGGGAGAAACTACGGTTTCAGCAGATTTTAAACCAACGATTCTTGCGCCAAGTCTTAAACGCTTGTTAAACTTATATCTACCAACTCTCGCCAAGTCGTAACGACGAGCGTCGAAGAATAAATTTTTAAGATGTTGTCTAACCGCTTCGTCAGTCGGGATTTCGCCCGGACGCAAACGACGATAAAGTTCGATAAGGCTATCGCTTTCAGATTTAGAAGTATCTTTGCTTGCCGTATCTACAATCATCTTGTTGCCGGTGAAAAGATTATTAGTCAATTCGTCGTCACTACCAAATCCAAGCGCACGAAGAAGAACGGTAGCCGTAAGCTTTCTAGTTCTGTCTACACGAACCCACAATACGTTTTGTGAATCTTGTTCAAATTCAAGCCAAGCACCTCTTGACGGAATAACGGTAGTATTGAAAAGTTTCTTACCAGACTTGTCCACTTCAGAGCCGTTGTAAACGCCTGGTGAACGAACGAGTTGAGAAACTATAACTCTTTCTGCGCCGTTGATGATGAAAGAACCGTTGTCGGTCATGAGCGGAAAATCACCCATGAAAACTTCTTGGTCGATAACTTCGTCAGTTACCTTGTTAACCAACCTAACCTTAACGCGGAGCGGTAACGCATAAGTAGCGTCCCTATCTCTACATTCTTTCTCGTCGTATTTGGGCTTGCCATCAAGGCTGTAGTCCAAAAAGTACAATTCAAAATGGTCCGAATAATCGGTAATGGGAGAAAAATCTTCCAAAACTTCGCCTATGCCTTCTTTAATGAAAGCGTCGTACGAATCCTTTTGAATTTTGACAAGATACGGCAGTTCAATCGCTTCTTTGATTTTACTGAACGTTCTTCTCTTGACCTTTCCGCTAACTATTTCGGGTAGAACACGTGTCATTAAAACACACTCCTTAAAAAATATTACAATAATTATTCAACAAAGTTTACAAAACAATAAATATATTGTATAATGTAACTTGTCGGGTAGATTTTTACCAAATTCTTACCGCATTTTTATCGTTTTTCTATAGAAAAACTTTTATTTTTCTATTAAAAAAATTGAAAAAGGCGATAAGATTCGATAATAACCTATCATAATGCATTTTATAATACTAAACCTTTCAGTCAAGAAAGTCAAGCGTTTTAACCATTTTTTTCAAATTTTTTTATTTTTGGCTTTTTTGAATTAACTTTTTTCTTGTTTTTAAGGTAACATTTATGAGAATTGATAAATTTTTAAAAGTTTCTAGATTATTAAAACGCCGTACGATTGCTAACGAAGCGTGTGACGGTGGTAGAGTGCAAGTTAATGGCAGAACGGTTAAACCGTCTTGTCAACTAAAAGTTGGCGATATAGTAGAAATAGGTTTTAATAGCGGTACGGTTAAGTTTGAAGTTCTTGAATTAAAAGAAACTGTTAAAAAAGAGCAAGCGGAAAATCTTTACCGCATTATTGTAGATTAGGAGAATTTATGAAAGTTACTTTAATTCTTACCTGCGCAGGTAAAGGCGTGAGGGCCGAACAAGGTAAAAACAAACTTTTAGTTTCCATTGACGGAACAACCTGTCTTGAACGTGCCTTGTCCGCTTTTTCTAACTGCGGTATAAACGATATAATAATAACCGCATCTAAAAACGATTTTGACGAGATAAATAATCTCGTGGGTGATAAAGCAAGAATTATCGTTGGCGGAAACACTAGAAGTCAATCGGTTAAAAACGCACTTGAAGTGGTGGAAGACGGAATAGTTCTTATTCACGACGGGGCACGCCCTTTCGTTTCCCCTACCACGGTTAAAGATTGTATAGATAGCGTTATCAAATACGGTAGCGCAATAACCGCTTATCCATCTCGTGACACAATTCTTAACGCTAAAGATGAGATTGTGTTAAACTATTTAGGGAAAGACGGGCTTTACTCTGTACAAACCCCACAAGCCTTTTTCGTTAAAGATATTAAAAAGGCTTATGATTTGGCAGGCGAGCAAACTTTTAACGACGACGGTGAAGTTTACGCTAATTATATATGCGAGCCACGAATTGTTTTGGGAAGTAGCGAAAATATTAAGATTACTTATCCAGAAGATATGTTGCTTTTAGCAAAAGAAAAAACGCCAAGATTTGGCGTTGGATTTGATTGCCACAAATTAGTGGAAAATAGAAAACTTATTTTGGGTGGAATAGAAATTCCGCACGATAAAGGACTATTAGGACATTCGGACGCAGACGTTTTAACCCACGCTATAATGGATGCTATACTCTCTGCCCTTTCAATGCGAGATATCGGTTATCATTTTAGCGATAAAGATCCCGCTTATAAAGACGCAGACAGTATGAAACTTTTAGAAAAAGTACTTCTAATGATAAAGGAAAAAGGATATAAGGTTGCCAGCGTTTCCGCAACCATTATGGCGGAAAAGCCAAAACTTTTAACTCACATCCCGTCTATAACCAACAACCTTTCACTTGCGCTTACTCTACCACAAGATAAAGTAGGAATAGGAGCAACCACACTTGAAGGTTTAGGTTTTGTTGGCAGAGAGCAAGGAATTTGCGTTCACGCAACAGCCGTTTTGACGAATTTATAATATATAGATGAAAATAAATATAAATTAAAATAGCATCCGCATTTTTGTGGACGCTATTTTTTCGGTTAACTTCCGTATAGACGAAAAGCACGACAATATAAATTGCGTGCTTTATCTTTTAATTTATACAAAGAAATCTAAACAATTAGTCCTTCTTTTCTTTTTTAGAAGTATCAACTACTTGCTTGCCATCATAGTAACCACACTTGGGGCAAACTCTGTGAGATGCTTTGAGTTCGTGGCATTGAGGACATTCAGAAAGATTCGGAGCCGAAATTTTCCATTGAGCAAATCTAGTATTAGTTCTTTGTTTAGAAGTTTTACTTTTTTGTACTGCCATTATTCTATACCTACCCTATTATTTTTTACATTTGCATTCGCCGTCGTTTAGATTGACACCGCAACCGACGCATATCCCCTTGCAATCTTCTTTGCAAAGAAAGGTTATCGGCTGATTGATTAGTATAACGTCATCTACGATTTCGGCTAAATTAACCGTATCGTTTATAACGGAATATCCGTCTTGGTTTTCAACTTCAACCATTTCGGCAAACTCTACCGAATAGTACTGCTCGGTATCCTTAAGACACCTTGTACATTCGCCTTTTATCCCGAAAACGATTTCCCCTTCTACGTACGCGCTATGCTCGCCAGTGAGCGATAGACTGCCCTGAACTTTTACCGGAGTAATAAGTTCTGCCGACGGCAAGTCGACAAGTTCCGTTTGGGGCGTATATTCAAAGAAAAATTCGCTTTGGTCTTTTCCGCTTCTTTTAAGTTTTCTAAGGTCTAAAATCATAATACACCAACCTAATAAGCCATACAAGTATATACTATTTATCGCCCGTTGTCAACGATTTAAACCTAACTTTTTTGCTTTTGTATCTTAAACTATTAGTTTTTTGAAGTTAGTTCTTTGGTTTCTCTTGCGATAGAGAGTTCCTCGTTAGTAGGAAGAACGATAATCTTCACCTTGCTATCTTCGGTATTGAGATAACCTATACCGCTTGAATATTCGGTATTTTTAGCATCGTCAAACTTCGCACCGCAATATTCCATGTTTTCCATAACTAAACGACGGATACGTGGCGAGTGTTCGCCGATACCACCGGTAAATACTACTGCATCTACACCACCTAATACTGCGATATAACTACCTACGTATTTTCTTACTCTGTAACCAAGCATTTCAAGAGCGAGCAATGCTTTTTTGTCGCCGTTAAGAACTGCTGCTTCAAGGTCACGAAGGTCGCTAGAAATTCCGCTAACGCCTAACACACCGCACTTTTTGTTGAGATAGTTAACAACTTCTTCGGGCTTTAAGCCGAGTTTAACTCTTAAATAATCAACTGCCGCGGGGTCTATATCACCACTACGAGTGCCCATAACTAATCCTTCAAGCGGAGTGAAACCCATAGAAGTGTCTTGACACTTTCCGTCTTTAACTGCAGAAATAGAAGAGCCGTTACCCAAGTGACAGATAACCATCTTTGCGTTGGGGTCGTTTAAGAGTTTTGCGGTTTCTTGGCTTACGAACTT
>JAGCIP010000184.1 GCA_017648525.1 Clostridia bacterium | reverse complement strand
ATTAAGGCAAACGATTTCAAGAAAATTGCTCCCGACGCTTTATACGTTGTAGTATCTAACCCCGTTGACGTTATGACTTACGTTTTAATGAAATACGCAGGCTTAAAGAAAGAACAAGTTATCGGTACGGGTACGCTTCTTGACTCTAACCGTCTTATCCAAGCAGTTGCATCATACTGCAAGGTTGATGCGTCTAACGTAAACGCTTACGTATTCGGTGAACACGGTGATGCTTGTATGTCACCTTGGAGTTTATGCACCGTTTGCGGTATGAACATTAGAGATTACTGCACCAAGATTATGGGTGTTAATAAAGAAGATTTAGAAACAGAACTTAACAATATCTATACTTGTATGGTTTCCGCTGGTTCAAAAGTTATTAAGGCTAAAGGCGCAACTTTCTACGCTATCGCAGCATCAACCGTTCAACTTGTTAAGGCTTTAGTTTCTGATACCGAAACCATTTTATCACTTGCAACTTACCTTGATGGTGAATACGGCGCAAAAGACCTTTGCACGGGTGTTCTTTGCAAGGTTGGCGGTTCAGGATTAAAAGAAATCGTTGAAGTTCCGCTACCCGAAGAAGAAATGAAACTCTTCTCTGAAAAACTTGCATCACTTGATAACACTTTCAGCGCTTTGGGTGTAAGAGAATAATTAACCGTAAAAGGGAGTAGTTGACGCTTAAAAGCGTTTGTAACGTCGTCAATACGGCTTATGCCCGGCGTTACGAAATTACAAAGGTAGTTTAACAAGACTTTTATCGTACATAATTACGGTAGAAGTCTTCTTTTTTTTTGAGGTGAACTTATGAAAATTTTTATTCTAATAATGTTTGTTTTAACTTACGTTGCGATTATTGCCGTTCCTAAATATAAACCGCACGCAACTGGGTTTACTGCGGCAGTTTGCGCAATCGCATGCGCAATATCCGGCGATATGCTGTGTCACGAAGCCTTTCCGGGCGCAATTAACTATAACGTAGTTATGATGCTTGTCGGCATAATGATTACCGTTGGATTATTTTCCGAATCTGGTATGCCGAATAAACTTGCTGATAAAATGATTTCAAAAATTCCAAACGCAATGTGGATTTTGGTGTTCTTGTCAGTTTTAAGCGGTTTTATTTCTGCGTTCGTTGATAACGTGGCAACCGTTTTAATGCTTGTGCCCATAGGTCTTGCAGTTGCTAAAAAAACGGGCGTTTCGCCTATACCCGTGCTTATAAGTATTGCAGTTTCATCTAACTTGCAGGGTGCGGCAACACTCGTTGGCGACACGACTTCAGTTATGCTTGCAGGCGAACTGGGTATGAGTTTTATGGATTTCTTCTTTATTGACGGAAAGTTCTCAATGTTCTGGGCAGTTGAACTTGGCATGCTTTTAACTATCCCCGTGCTTATATTTATTTTTAGAAAGAACAACAAAAAGTTTGAGTTTGAGTCGGAAGAAATAACAGTCAACACAATTTTCCCAACGGTTATGTTATTGCTTAATATTGCTTGCTTGGTACTTTGTTCGTTTATAAATATCCCTAACGCCCCTAACGCCTCTATTTATATTTTCCTTTCCATAGTTGTTGAATGCGTTCTGCAATTCTCTGTTCGGTCGGATTATCCGTATTCGGGTGGTAGAACTGCGTACCTTTAAGACTCTCGGGCAGGAACTCCTGTTCCACAAAATTGCCCTCGTAGTCGTGAGCGTACTTATAGTCAGCGCCATAGCCCTGCTCTGCCATCAAATCAGTTACGGCATTGCGCAGATGCAAAGGTACAGGGCGCAAATTGGTGTCCTTATTCACAAAGGCAAGTGCCTCGTTTATAGCCATATATGCCGAATTACTCTTTGGCGAGGTGGCGAGAT
>JAGCIP010000020.1 GCA_017648525.1 Clostridia bacterium | reverse complement strand
GAAAATGCTGAAATTAATGGTGCGAAAATTGAATTTATGTTGAGTGATATGTTTGCTCAACTTGATGATAGAAAGTTTGACGTAATAGTTTCTAATCCACCCTATATCAAGAGTGAAGACGTATTAAATCTTCAAAGAGAAGTTAAAGATTTTGAGCCGATTATTGCGCTTGACGGTGGGGCATCAGGATTGGATTTTTATCGTGTTATTGCCGAAAATGCTCCTAAGTATCTAAATAAAAACGGATATTTATTTTTAGAGTGCGGTGACGGACAAGCAAACGATATTATAAAATTGTTAACGGAATTTTCTTCTGTGGAAATTATAAAGGACTACGAAAATATTGACAGAATAGTTAAGGCGGTGCTTTGATGTTTAAAAAACTTGATAAAATGCTTGAAAGGTTTGATAAACTTAACGAACTCGTTGGAGATAGTGAAGTTATTTCTAGAATTGACGAGTGGAGAAGTTATACCAAAGAACTTTCAGAAATAACTGAAACGGTTGAAAAGTATACCGAATATAAAAAGGTGGTTGCTGAAGAGCAAGAGTTGAGAGAACTTATACCACTTGAAAGTGATGCGGAAATGAAAGCCTTAATGAAGGAAGAAGTTGAGATTTGCAAAGATAAGATTGCAACCATTTCTGAAGAATTAAGAATTCTTTTGTTGCCCAAAGACCCTAACGACGATAAAAACGTTATAATGGAAATTCGTGGTGGTGCGGGTGGTGACGAAGCCAACTTATTTGCTTACGAGTTATATAAACTTTATACTAAATACGCAGAAAAAAATCGCTGGAAGACTGAAGATATTGATATTAGCGTCACCGAACTTGGGGGGCTTAAAGAAGCGGTTTTCTCGATAACAGGAAAGGGCGTTTACAGTAAACTTAAGTTTGAAAGTGGCGTTCATAGAGTGCAAAGAGTGCCTGAAACCGAATCGCAAGGTCGTGTGCATACTTCAACGGCAACGGTTGCTGTGTTACCAGAAGTTGAAGACGTTGAAGTTAATATTGACGAAAAAGATTTAAGAGTTGATACTTTGCGCAGTAGTGGTGCAGGTGGTCAACACGTAAATAAAACTGAATCTTGTATTAGATTAACGCATATTCCTACGGGTATAGTTGTTCTTTGTCAAGACGAACGTTCACAAACAAAAAATAGAGAAAAAGCAATGAGAGTGTTAAAGAGTAGGCTTTACGACTTTTATCAATCTCAGTATGAAAAAGAATATTCAGAAAATCGCCGTAGTCAAGTAGGTACGGGCGACCGTTCTGAAAGAATAAGAACTTATAACTTCCCGCAAGGCAGAGTTACCGACCATAGAATAGGATTAACCTTACACTCGATTGATAACTTTATGCTAGGTGATATTGACGAAATGGTTGAAGCGCTAGCAATTCACGATAGGGAATTGAGATTAAGCGCAGGTATTGAAGAGGAATAAAAAGGAGAACAAATATGAGTGTTTCTAGAAAAGTAAAAGAAATTGCGCCGTCGTTAACTCTTGAAATTACGGCAAAAGCAAAGAAGATGAAGGCTGAAGGCATTTCGGTAGTAGGTTTTGGTGCGGGTGAGCCCGACTTTAATACTCCGGATTTTATTATTGATTCTGCAAAAAAAGCGCTTGATATAGGTTTTACAAAATATACGCCTGCCGCAGGTACGGTTGAACTTAAAAACGCTATCTGTAAAAAATTCTTAAAAGATAATAATTTAGAATACACACCAAATCAAATCGTTATTTCAACGGGCGCAAAAAGTTCGTTATATCACGCAATTTGTGCAATTGTTGATGAAGGTGACCAAGTAATTTTACCGTCACCCTTCTGGTTGACATACCCCGAATTGATAAAATTAGCAGGTGGGGAATGCGTTTACGTTCAAACGGAAAAGCAAAACGGATATAAGATGACCGCAAGTCAATTTAAAGATGCTATTACCGATAAGACTAAATGTTTAATTCTCAACTCTCCAAACAATCCAACCGGTGCGGTTTACTCTGAACAAGAAATTAAAGAGATTGCTAAAATTGCAGAAGAAAAAGGCATTTACGTTATTTCGGATGAAATATACGAAAAACTTATTTATGAAAATGAAAAGCACTATTCTATCGCTCAATACAGCGAGAAGATGAAAGAATTGACTATAATTATCAATGGCATGTCTAAATCTTATGCTATGACGGGTTGGAGAATAGGTTATCTCGCCGCTCCACTTGAAATTGCGAAGGCTATTTCAAGTATGCAAAGCCACACCACGAGTAACGCTTGCTCAATTTCACAATATGCATCTGTAACTGCGCTTGAAGATGCAAAGGGCGACGAGTTCATTTGTGAAATGCAAAAGGTATTTGATGAAAGACGTCGTTTAATGGTTGAAATGCTTACTGGAGTAAATGGGATTGAAATAATTGAACCCAAAGGTGCTTTCTACGTATTTGTAAACGTTTCAAAATTGTTTGGAAAAACTTTTGATGGTCAAGTTATTGACGGTTCGCTTTCATTTGCTGATTGTGCATTGAAAAAAGGTGTTGCGCTTATTCCGGGTGTTGCTTTTGGTAACGACGACTGTATTAGATTGTCTTACGCTATATCAAAAGAAGATATAACCGAGGGGTTAAATAGACTTATTGCGTTTATTAATGAATTGAAATAAGCAATATTTAGGTTGATTAAAGGTGGTAAACAGTATTTTTACCGCCTTTTTATTGTTTTATAAGGATTATTTTAAAAATTTTTTTACAAAAACAGCAAGAAATTTTTAAAAACGTATTGAAATTTATAAAAAAGTGTTATACAATATAGTTACAAGAAATATATGAGGAGGATAGTTTCAATGAAAATTATCTATGGACCTAAAGGTACGGGCAAAACTAAGGCGATTATTGAATGCGCAAACGGTGCGGTTGAAAAGGCTAAAGGACACGTTATTTTTATTACCGACACTAAAAGATATACGCATGATATAAAATATCCGATTAGATTTTTAGACTTAACGAGTTTTAACGTTAACAACGCTGATTCGTTATGTGGATTTATTAAAGGCGTAGTTGCAGCAAACGGCGATAACGAATACATTTACGTTGACGGAATTGCAAGGATTGCTGGCAAACCACTTGACCAACTTGCAGACGTTTTCGATGCGATTGCTAATCTTGAAAACGATTTTGGCGTAAAATTTATAGTAACTTGTAGCGCTGCTAAAGAAGATTTGCCGGAGTTTGTTGCAAAGTACGTTGATTAACTTGCTTTTTGGTATCAAAATAGTGTAAAATAGAAGTTGGATATTTATTGTTCAACTTCTTTTTTATTTGGGAGGCAAAAATGAAATTTATTAGCACTCGTGGCAAGGCAGATGCGCCTAATTCTTCATACGCAATTACTAAAGGTTTAGCAGACGAAGGTGGCTTATTTGTACCCGAAACTTTTCCCGTTTTAACTGAAACTGAATTTAAGCAATTGTGCGATATGAATTATGCAGAGCGTGCTTGTACGATTTTACATAAATATTTAGAAGAATACGATTTTGATAATTTATTAACCGCTTGTGAAAACGCTTACGGAAAATTTGAAAATAGCGACCCTGCGCCCGTTGTTAAAATAGACGAAAATTTATTCGTTATGGAATTATTCCACGGACCAACGCTAGCATTTAAGGACGTTGCGCTTACACTTCTTCCGTATTTATTAAAACAAGGCGCACTTTATACTGGTATAAAAGAAGATATTCTAGTTCTAGTTGCGACGAGTGGTGACACGGGAAAAGCCGCCCTTGAAGGACTTAAAGATGCAGACGGCGTTAAAATTATGGTGTTTTATCCTAGTGAAGGCGTTAGCGATATGCAAAAGTTGCAAATGCGCACGCAAGAAGGTCGTAACGTAAACGTTGTTGCTGTTAAAGGTAATTTTGACGATTGTCAAACGGCTGTTAAAAATATTTTTTCTGACAAAAATACAAATCAATTATTAAAAGAAAAAGGTGTAATTTTGTCGAGTGCAAATTCTATGAATTTTGGCAGACTTGCACCGCAAATCGCATATTATTTTTCTGCTTATTGTGATTTAGTTAACTCAGAACAAATTAAACTTGGCGATAAGATTGACTTTGTTGTGCCAACTGGTAATTTTGGTAATATTTTGGCAGGTTACTATGCAAAACGCATGGGGTTACCAGTAAATAAACTTATTTGCGCATCTAACTCTAACAACGTTCTTACGGAATTTTTTGCAGATGGAACTTATGATGCTAATAGAGAATTTTTCAAAACGGTTTCTCCGTCAATGGATATATTAATTTCTAGCAATCTTGAAAGGTTAGTGTTTGAGTTGTCTGGTAGAAACTGTGAACTTACTGCTAGTAGAATGGCTGAACTTAAAAAGGTTGGCAAATATTCGTTATCTAGCGAAGAAAAGAAAGTGCTTGACAAAGAGTTCTTTGCCGATTACTGTGATGAAGAAGAGTGTTTTGACACAATTTTAGAGATGTTCGAAGAGTATGGCTATCTTTTAGATACCCACACAGTAGTTGCAATGAAAGTAGCACAAGGATATATCGATTATAGTGAAACTGATTGTGCAACGGTTGTTTTATCTACGGCAAGCCCGTATAAATTCACTCAAGACGTGTTAAAAGCGATTAGTGGGAAAACCCAAAAAGATCCTTTTATCGCAGCATCAACGCTTAATGAATTAACTGCTGCGCCTATTCCTGAACAACTTTTAGGTTTGAAGAAAAAGGAAGTTCGTTTTCACGACGTTATTGAAAGAACTGAAACACTTGATGCTGTAATGCAGTTTGTAGAGAAGTAAATTTCAAGGAAAATTAAATAAAGGTACGGTATAATGGAAGATAAGAAGATATTATTTAGCGCAATACAACCAAGCGGAATTTTGACCATAGGTAATTATCTTGGTGCGCTTAGAAATTTTAAGAAGTTGCAAGACGATTATAATGGTGTTTTTGCTATTGCGGACTTACATACCTTAACGGTAAAACAAGACCCTGCAATTTTAAGAAAAAACACATACGAACTTACAGCGCTTTATTTAGCGTGTGGCATTGACCCCGAAAAATCTATTTTGTTTGCTCAATCGCACGTTTCTGCGCATACTGAACTTGCTTGGGTATTAAACACTATTTGTTATCCTGGTGAACTTTCTAGAATGACGCAATTTAAGGATAAGAGTAAAAAACACGAAGATAATATAAATATGGGGTTGATGGACTATCCCGTGCTAATGGCTGCCGATATACTTTTATATCAAACAGAATTAGTGCCTATCGGCGCTGACCAAAAACAACATTTAGAATTAGCACGTGATTTGGCTATTCGTTTTAACAATCGTTACGGTGAAACTTTCAAAATTCCAGAAGGGTATATAGGCAAGTCTGCAGCAAGGGTTATGAGCCTTGCCGACCCTGAGCATAAAATGAGTAAGTCTGACGCAAACTTAAACGCATTTATATCTATGGACGACGACCCTGCAACGGTGCTTAGAAAGTTTAAGCGTGCGGTTACTGATAGTGACGATAAGATTATATATTCACCTGAAAAACCGGGAATTAGCAACCTATTATCAATCTATTGCGCATTTACCGATAAGACTTTTGAACAGGCGGAAAAAGAATTTGCTGGCAAGGGTTACGGCGATTTTAAGGTTGCCGTTGGCGAAGTTGTTGCTGAAAAAATTGAGCCTATTAGACAAGAGAAAAATAGACTTCTTAACGACAAGGCTTATCTCGACCAAGTGCTAAATAGTGGCGCAGAAAGGGCGGAAAGACTTGCGTATAGAACGCTTAATAAAGTTTATAAAAAAGTTGGTTTAGTTTTAAGAAAAAGGGGTTAAAATGTTCGGATACGTTAAAACCGATATGCCTAATTTATACGTTAAGGACACTATTTTATACAAGGCTATGTATTGTGGGCTTTGTAAAGGAATAGGAAAGTGTTGCGGTTCAAAAGGTAGGCTTGTATTAAATTACGATTTGACCTTTTTGTCCGTGCTTTTACACAACTTGTCTGGGCTTGACGTAAAAATTGAAAAACAAAGATGTATTATTCATCATATTGTGAAGCGCCCCGTTGCCATTCCTGACGACTTGACAAAAAAAATTGGTGCTCTAAACGTAATTCTTGCTTATCATAAATTAAACGACGACGTTTTAGATGATAAAAAGGGCAGGATTAAGCGTTCGTTTTTCAATTCGTCTTATAAAAAGGCTAAAAAATTCCAACCAAACCTAGACAAAATTGTTAAGGAAAGATATTCGCAGTTAATTGAATATGAAAAGACTCACGGCGATAGTATTGATGCATCTGCCGACCCATTTGGGTGTATGATGCAAGACGTTGTTCGTGAACTCCTTGGTGATAAAGTAACAGAACAAGTAATCGAATTAGCCTATTATTTAGGTAAATGGATTTATCTAATTGATGCGCTTGATGATTTTGATAAAGATAAGAAAAAAGGTAGTTTTAACGTTTTTGTTAATTTATATAAAGACGTTTTAGATAAGCAAACGCTTGTTTGCGATAAAGAGTCTGAATTGATTTACGTTTTTGGGACTATAATTGATAGGATTGACGGACTATCACGAGATCTTAAATATAATTTTAATCACGATTTAACCGATAATATTTTACGTCGTGGAATTAAAATTCAAACAAAACAAATTATGGAGAATAAAAAATGCAAGAATACTACAAAATTTTAAACGTTTCACCAGATGCTACTGATGCCGAAGTTGATGAAGCCTATAAGTTACTAAAAGAAAAATATTCACGTGAGCGCTTCTACGAAGGAGCAGAAGGCAACGAAGCCGCTAGAAATCTCACAAAGTTAGAAACTGCGTATCACGAAATAGTTGAATCTAGAAAAAAAGTAAGTGATGGAGAAGAAGTGAAGTACGATTTTAGTGAAGTTGAAGAACTTATAAAAAAGGGTGATATTTCAGGTGCGCAATCTAAACTTGACGACGTTTGTGACCGCAATGCTGAGTGGCACTACTTACAATCTGTTATTTTTTATAAAAAGAACTGGATTAATGAAAGCAAAAAGCAACTTGAGATTGCATTAAATATGCAACCGCATAATCCCAAGTATGCGGAAGATTATGCTAAACTTAAACAAAAAATTGAGTTTAATGAACGTCAATTTAGGTCTGGCAATGCTGGATACGGAGCAGGGGGATATGAAGAGCCTGACCGTCAAATGGGTGGTAGCGATATGAATAACTGTTTAAGTTTTTGCGCTACTTGGTGCTGTATCGATATGATGTGCAGTATGTGTTGTAGATAATGAAAAGCAAGTTAATTACAATTTCCGCCGTGTCGGCAGGGCTGATTGCGGTGCTTTTAAGTATAGGAACTTATTTTGAGTTTGCGGATGTTTTTACTGTCGTATTAGCATCCGTATTCGTATTATTACCGTTATATTATAATTCCTACAAAGGTGGGCTTTTAGCGTATTTAGGCGGTGGGGTCCTTGCTTTTATAATTAGCGGGTTTAATTTTTATTCAATAGTTTATCCCGCATTTTTAGGTTTTTTTGGCGTTTATCCGTTAGTTTTGTGTTATATGAGGGATAAGCGTGTTAATCAAGCACTTCGTTACCTTATAGGTGCGATTTGGTGCATTGCCGTGTTTTTTGGTATTTACTATTATTACACGGCGTTGATAGGTGATTTCTTTATGGGGCTACCGCAGTGGGTTGCTGATTACGCTGAACTTGTTATTTTACCCGTTGCCATTGTTTTTTATTTTGCATTTGATAGATTTATTATTCTTGTTAGCAGGGTTTTAAATTATTATTTAAGTAGAATTATAAAGTAGGTTTATTTCTTAAGATGAAGAAGAATGAGGAAAGAGTTGGCGTAGTCGTTGGTCTTGGTTCTAACGGCGAAGGAATATTAAAAGAAGACGGTATGGTTGTATTTGTGCCGTTTGCTTTAGTGGGGGAGAAAATCCGCTATAGAGTGCTAAAAGTTACTTCTAAATGTGCCTATGGCAAGGTTTTGGAAGTTTTAACACCTGCGGAAATTAGAGTTAGGGCTAATTGTCCTGTTTTTACTAAATGTGGCGGTTGCAATTTACAACACGTTAAATATTTTAATCAACTAAAGATTAAAGAAGATATAATTGCTAATTGCTTTAAGAAAATTGCAGGACTATCTGTTGATGTTAAGCCTGCCGTAAAGGGTGATGATGAGTTTAGATACAGAAATAAATTGCAGTTGCCCGTGCAAGAAACTTCTAATGGCACGGTTATAGGCTTTTACGCAGAAAACTCGCATAGGGTAGTCCAAATTGACGATTGTCTTATAAACGCACCGTGGACGGCTAACGTTATTAAAGCCTTTAAGACTTATTTTGAAGAATTTAATATTAAAGGTTATAACGAATTAGATAAAAGCGGGGATGTTCGAGAAATTACAGTTAAAGAAGTTAAAGGTAACTTAATTGTTACGGCAGTTGTCTTAAACGAGAATATTCGTGGAACTGATAGACTTATTTACATATTAAAGGAACAATTAAAGTACACCTTTTCATTATATCTTAACGTAAACAATACCGATACCAACGTTGTTTATGGTGAAAAATTTATTTTGCTTTATGGTTCACCCGATTACACAGGGGAAATGCTTGGAATAAAATATAAAATAGGCGTTCGCAGTTTTATGCAAGTTAACAATTCAGTATGTTGCAAGTTGTATTCCGCTGTTAGAGATGCTGTAGATGCTGATGATGATACCGTAGTTATAGATGCGTATAGTGGTGCTGGGCTTATGACCGCGTTGCTGGCAAAAAACGCTAAAAAAGCAATAGGAATAGAAATTATACCTGAAGCGGTTAAATGTGCTGACGATTTAGCGCTTAAAAATAATTTACAAAATAAAATTTGCAATCATCTAGGCAAATGCGAAGATATATTGCCAAATTTGGTTAAAGAAGAACGTGAAAAAAATTCTAAAATTTGCGTCGTTTTAGATCCGCCAAGAAAGGGCTGTGCAATAAGCGTAATTAAGGCACTAATTGATAATGATATTGATAAAATTGTTTACGTATCTTGTTTGCCATCAACACTAGCAAGGGACGTTGGACTATTAGTGGGTTCGTTAGACGTAATAGATGGGGAAATTAAAAAGGTGGCTGACTATAAACCTAGATATGAAGTGAGTTTAGTTCGTCCATACGATATGTTTGCAAATACCAAACACGTCGAGACGTTAGTCTGCTTGACGAAAATTAAAGATATAATAGGCGAAGATGCGGGCTCGGCTTTAGCAGATATTTAAATTTTCATTACTTTAATTTTAATTCATAACTTTTTAATTGCTTAAATATAGATAAATAGGCGAATGTTTTGTCTATTTATTTTTTTTGGGTGAATTATGTTAGTGTTAAAAAAGAGAAGTATAATCATTATATCAGTTTTGCTAATT
>JAGCIP010000019.1 GCA_017648525.1 Clostridia bacterium | reverse complement strand
GTTGTTTATCAAGTGGAATAACTTGATTACATTGGTAAATATAAGATAAATAAAATGGTAGAAAATTGTGAACTTATTGCTAATAATCTTGGCGTTAATGGTGTAACGGTTATACTAGAATATGAACTTTTAGATTACGCAGAAATTCAAGTTAATAAAGTTGAGTTAAATTTAGAAAATACAGTAATCAATTCGGACAAAGAGCATATAGTTATTATAGAGAAAGTTAAAAAAACTATTGCTGATTATCTTGGCATTGACAATTCAAAAGTGGTGACGTATGGAAACTAAAGTTGGAAATAAAAATCTATTAAGCACGATTGCAGAAAAATTTAAAAATAGCAAAAAATTACAATACATAACAGTAGGCGTGTTATCTCTGATTGTCTTATTTGTGTTTTGCTATAATTTTACCAACGATAGCGGTGTTAAAGTTTCAACTTCCGACCAAGTTTCAGAGTACGTTTATTCGTTAGAAAACAAGCTTTCAAACGCACTCTCGAAGGTTGAGGGTGCGGGAGATGTTTCGGTTGTGATTACCGTTAAATCGGGAAACGAAACAGTTCTTGCAACTAGCACTACGATAAATGAAACTGCAAATGGAACGGAAAAAATTGAAACGCCATTAGTAATCAATGGCAAAACTATAATAGTCAAGGAAAAATATCCCGAAATTACAGGTGTGTTAATAGTCGCCAACGGCGCTAGCAATATTTACGTTATGACAAAGATTCAACAAGCGACGGTCTCGCTTTTGGATATAAGCCCTAACCAGATAGAAATTTTAACAATGAAATAAGGAGAAAACTTATGTCTAAAAAAAGAAAAATCATCATTTTATCTTGCATGATTGCCTTGTTGGCAGTTACCGCCGTGTTCAATTTTATATTGACTACGGGAACTTTTGAAGACGATTCAACGGTCGTTAATTCAGCAAACTACTTTTCTCAATATCGTAGTGAACGAATTAATACAAGGAACGAAGAATTGTTGCAGTTAGACGCAATAATTGCAAGCGCAGAAATCGATAGCCCAGAACGCTCTGATGCTTTATCTATGAAAATTGAGCTAACTGAAATTACGGAAAGAGAACTTTTACTTGAAAGTTTAATAAAAGCTTACGGTTTTGAAGATGCCGTGGTTGTAATCGGTTTGGACTCTGATAACGTAAACGTTATAGCAAAATCGCCAGAACTTTCAACTGATGACGCTATTATGATATACTCAATCGTGTCAGAAGAAATAAATGTTTCACCCGAGAATGTAAAAATTATACCTATTTCTTAAAAAACACTATGCAAAATAAATATTTTGTGGTACAATAAATAAAAGATTTATTTATCAGGGGATATTTATGGCTAAATTTAAGAAATTACCAAACGTAAACGAGGGAAAAATTGTTTACGGAAACGGCATAGTGGATGGGATTGTATTTCTTGCAGTTCAAGAAATACCGCACGTTGAGTTGTTTGTAATCTCAAACAAAAAAATGGCGCGCAATGCAATCGTGGTAAAATTTGAAAAAGACGGTGTACACGTTGACGTGGCTGTTAAGATTCATTTTTCTCAAAGCGTTGCCGATACGTCCTTTAAAATTCAAGAAGCGGTAAGACACAATGTTGAAGCAATGACCGAGTATCACGTTGCAAGCGTAAACGTTGCTATTAAGGGAATTTTCTTCGGCGAAATTGAAGAAAAACCCGTTCCTACAAACGAAGTGAAAGAAGGTTAACTTATGAGAAGTCTAGCGAGAGAGGCAGTATTTAAGTTTTTATTTTCACAGCTCTTCAATCCTGATGAT
The DNA here is from genome assembly GCA_017648525.1 of Clostridia bacterium. GTDB lineage: Bacteria > Bacillota > Clostridia > Christensenellales > Borkfalkiaceae > UBA1259. The sequence continues at coordinate 4,800 of JAGCIP010000019.1, read as the reverse complement.
GAAGGGCTTTTTACTGTTTTATGTAAAGACCTTGACGACAAAGATAAGGATTTTGCAAATCAATTATTAACTGCCGTCAATAATGGTAAAGAAAAGTTTTTAATTGAAATAGAAAGATTGTCTATTGGGTATAAATTAAACAGGTTGTACAACGTTGACAAGTGTGTTTTGATGCTCGGTATGGCGGAACTCGATAATTTCCCCGATACGCCCGTTGCGGTAGTTATTAACGAAACGGTTAACGTTGCGGGTAAATATTCTACTGAAAATAGCACTTCTTTTATTAACGGTATATTAGCAGAATACAGCAGAGGTAAAGATAATGGCTAAAATAATTGACGGCAAGCTTTTGTCGGCTAAAATTAAAGATGAATTAAAAGTTAAGGTTGAAGAATTTTATAATAAATATAATCGTAAGATTACGCTTGCTGTTGTTCTAGTTGGGGACAATCCCGCGTCGCAAGTTTACGTTAAAAATAAAATTACGGCTACTGAGTACGTTGGTATGAAATCACTTTCTTTTAGGTTGCCGGAAGATTCAACGGAACAACAGGTTGCCGAAACTGTTTTAAGTTTGGCAAACGATAACGGTATTGACGGTATTTTGGTTCAATTACCGCTACCTAAACATCTTGACGAAAATAAAATTTTGAAATTAATTCCGCCATCAAAGGACGTTGACGGGTTTTTAGCGGAAAACGTTGGTAAGTTGTTACTTGGCCAACCGTCTACGGTCGCTTGTACTCCTTTTGGCGTTATGAAAATGCTTGAAAGTGAAAAAATTGCGTTAAGTGGTAAAAATGCAGTTGTTTTAGGCAGGAGCAATATTGTTGGCAAACCTATGGCTCTTTTATTGTTGCAAGAAAATTGCACGGTTACTATTTGTCACAGCAAAACTCAAAACTTAAAAGAGATTTGTAGAAATGCTGATATTTTAGTTGCGGCTATAGGTAGACCTAAATTTGTTACTGCTGATATGGTAAAGGAAGGCGCAGTTGTTATTGACGTTGGTATCAATAGGACGGAACAAGGTCTTGTTGGAGACGTCGATTATGAAAACGTTAAAGATTTAGCGTCTTATATCACGCCTGTTCCCGGTGGTGTTGGACCTATGACAATTGCTATGCTTTTAGAAAACACCTATCTTTCCGCAATAAGGAGTCAAAATGACTTATAAAACCGAGTATTCAAAGTATCTTCAAATATTTAACGAGCAATTAGATTTGGCTATTAAATGCTTATCGAGCGATGTGCCGGAAGAACTTAAAGATGCTATGATTTATTCGGTGGACGGTGGGGGAAAACGTGTTCGCCCCGTTCTTTGCCTAGCAACTACGGAAATTTTAGGTGCAGACATAGAAAAAGCAAAAAAATTTGCAGTTGCGCTTGAAATGATACACGGATATTCGTTAGTGCACGACGATTTGCCTGCTATGGATAACGACGATTATAGGCGAGGAAAGTTGTCAACTCATAAAAAATTTGGTGAAGCAATAGGTATTTTAGCCGGTGATGCATTATTGAATTTTGCTTTTGAATATTGCTTGCTTGATGCTAATTTTGATAAACTCGACGTTCAAGCTCTTAAAATTTTGGCAGAAAATTCCGGAGCAAAGGGTATGATTGCTGGGCAAATTTACGATATGCGAAACGATAATAGAGCGTCTTATTCGGAAGAAGAACTTTATATGGTTTACAATAAAACTATTAATCTTTTAACCGCTCCATTAACCATAGCGTCGGCACTTTCAGGTGGTAAGCATTTTGACAAACTAAAAGAACTTGGATATCATTTAGGTGCGTTGTTCCAAATAGTTGACGATATAATGGATGTTGAATGTACCTTAGAAGATATTGGAAAGTCACCAAACAAAGATTTAGAGCAAGGCAAATTAACTTCTATTAGGGTTTTTGGGTTGGACGGTGCAAAGGATAGAGCTAAATTCCATTATCAATCTGGTAAAGAGATTTTAGCGCACATTGAAAACTCTGAGTTTTTAAGCGAATTTTTAGACGCAATGTATTTAAGGCGAAAATAAATTACAAATGAGATTAGATAATTATCTTGTTCACATAAACTTATTCGATTCTAGAACAAAGGCTCAGCAGGCAATTTCTCGTGGGGAAATTGTTTTTGACGGTAAAATCCTTAAAAAATGTTCACTAGAGATAGACGAGTTGAAAAGTCACGACGTAAAACACGTCTGCCAAAATTCATTTGTTTCGCTTGGTGGGTTTAAATTACAAAAAGCGCTAACCGATTTTAATTTTAACGTTAATGGCTACGTGGTTTGTGACGTTGGGGCAAGCACGGGCGGGTTTACCGATTGTTTATTGCAAAACGGCGCCTCAAAAGTTTATGCAGTTGACCTTAACGACGATTTATTACACGAGAAGTTAAAGGAAGATAATCGTGTTGTAAGGGTAATTAAAAACGCTAAATTTATTACTGCAAACGATTTTGATACTCCATTAGATTTAATCGTTGCAGACCTTAGTTTTATATCTGTTGAACACGTTTTAGGCGTATTTGCGAACTTATTGTCAACGGGTAAAAAACTAATTATATTGATAAAGCCACAGTTTGAAACTGGTGGGCGAAAAAAGTTTAAAAACGGGATTGTTAGAGATAAGAAATTACAGTTGCAAATTTGTAATGACGTTTATAATTTTGCAAAATCGATAGGGCTTGCGCCTATATCATTTACAACTGCGCCTATATCTAACGACAAAAACGTTGAGTTTTTAATGGCTTTTGAAAAAGACGGGGAAATTTTGCTTAAACCTGAAGATATAAAATATTAAATGCTTTGAGGTGTTAAATGTACGTATACGTTTATGATAATAAAGAGAAAGACGTTGGTGGCAAGTATTTAAATAAATTGACCGACTTGCTTGACGCTAAACAAGTTTCTTTTAAAATCTTAACTGACGAAGACTTGCTAGGTGAAGGAAAGGCGGACGCTATTTTCGTGCTTGGTGGAGACGGTACTATATTGTGGCTTGTTGAGTTTGCAAATAGAAACGATATACCTTTAATAGGAATAAATATCGGAAAGCTAGGTTTCTTATCGGAATTTGATTCTTGTGACATTGAAGGCGCTGTTAACGCCCTTTGTGATAACGGTTTGGTGTTGGACGAAAGAATGACGTTAAAAGTTTCATTTAATGATAAGGTTTACTATTCCCTTAATGATGCGTTTATAAATCGTGTTTATAACAATAATCTCGGGTATATGACGGTAGAAGTTAAGGTTGTAATAGGCGATAAAGCTGTTCAATCGTTCAAGGGCGACGGAGTTATTGTTTGCTCACCGACAGGTTCTACCGCTTATTCGCTTTCTGCTGGCGGGCCTGTTGTGTCGCCAGAAATTGACGCTTTTTGTATAACTCCTATCGCTGCACACGCATTTTCACAACGTGCTATTGTGTGTAGTTCAAAGAATGGTTGCGAAATCTCATTAACAGGGAGAGCGCCCGCAAATCTATTTGTTGACGGTAAATTAGTTTCTGAAATAAATAAGGGCGAGATAGTTAAAATAGAGAAAGCAGAAAAGCCCACAATGTTCTTGAGAAAACCGAATTTTGATTTTTATAAAAGGCTTGACGAAAAGTTTAAATTTAATTGTGGAAGATGATTTAGTAAAATGAAGAAAAAAGATAGATTATCAGCTATAGAAAAAATTATTGCTGGAAAAGAAATTGAAACGCAAGAAGAGTTGTCTAATTCTTTGGGCGAACGTGGTATTACTGTTTCACAGTCAACGCTTTCAAGAGATATTAATGATTTGAACCTTATAAAAGTAAGCGGAATATCTAAGAAGTTTAAATACGTAAAAGCTAGCACGACGGGCGGTAATTTTACTGAAAAAACGGTGAATTTATTTAAGCAAGTAACCGTTTCAATGGCTTGCGCCAACAATTTATTAGTTATTAAAACTCTAGCCGGCAACGCTAATTCTGCGGGTGTGGCATTTGACGAGATGTGCTTTCCACAAGTTTTAGGAACTGTTGCTGGCGACGATACCTTACTTGTGGTTGCAAAAACTAATTTTGATGCAGAAATCATTTTAAAAACTTTAAGGACGCTTTAATGTTACAAACTTTAGCTATTAAAAACGTGGCGCTTATTGATAACGCTGTAATAAATTTTGCCAAAGGCTTAAACGTTTTGTCTGGCGAAACAGGCTCGGGGAAATCGGTTATTATCGAATCCCTTAATTTTGTTTTGGGCGCAAAAGCGGATAAGGCTCTTATTCGTTCTGGGCAAACAGAGTGTTCTGTTAGAGCTGAATTTGTTGTGGATAACCCTGTCGTTACTTCACTTTTAGACGAGTTTGACGTGTGTTTAGAAGACGACCTTTTAATCGTTTCTAGAAAGTTTAATTTAGACGGTAAAAGCAGTATAAAAGTTAACGGTGTTAGCGTTACTGCAAATATGTTAAAACGTCTTACTTCGCTTTTAGTTGACGTTCACGGTCAAAGTGAGCATTTTAGTTTACTGAAACAATCTAATCAACTGCAACTTATTGACAAATTTGCTGATGAAAAGGCTAAAATTTTAAAGAAGGAAATTTCGAACACTTATTCGGAATATAAAACGATATTAAACGATATCGATTCTTTGGGGGGAAACGATAGCCAAAGGCTTGTTAGATTAGATATATTAAATTTTCAAATTAATGAAATTAAAAATGCGGACGTTAAAGACGGAGAAGAACAAGAATTAACTGAACTTAAACGCAAGATAAATAATCAAGAAAAGATAATTAACTCCCTAAAATCTATCAAATCCGTCAT
>JAGCIP010000183.1 GCA_017648525.1 Clostridia bacterium | reverse complement strand
GTAACGGCTACTATTCTGTTTGTCTTGTTCAAGATGGCGAGTTGAAACGTGTTTTCTATATGTTAGACTCAAACGGTTGCTCGTCAATGAGTGCCTTGTCTTTCGCTAATGGACATAGCAAAAAGACGATAGGTTTTGGCAATGACCAAATTGAGTGGTACACAACGAGTATAAACTCGTTAAAATCTAAATTCCCAAACGTTAAGTTGTCTATGGCTTTCCATATTCAGTTGGCAGTATTTGCAGATGCTTATGAAAAATATGGCTATGAAGATTCAACTATAAGAAGTAATCCTATAAATTTAGAAAACTTACCCGAAGCGAAAGCAGTAGGTGATTTTGGTTATATAGGAAGACCGCTTAAAGGGGCTTGGGACACGGACGGTGTAGTTTGGAACGGTATTAAGTCGCTTGGTGTCGACTCTATTTTCGTTGGACACGAACATTGTAATAGTGCATCTGTTACCTATCAAGGTGTAAGACTTACCTATGGTCAAAAGAGTTCTACCTTTGATAGATATAATTGTATTGAAAATGGCGTTTATTATGAATTTGCAAACGGAATCAAAAGAGACCCTGTAATGGGTGGAACTTATTTCAATCTATCTGCAGATGGTTCGATTGCAGATGCCGGACTTTACTTATATGATAAAAACGTAGCGTACGTAGATACTGCAAAGGAACAAGCAGAGCTGTATCCTGAAACAGACGTTGAAAACAGAATTTATTACGACGAAACCTGTGTGAACTATTCAATGAAAAATTTGAGTGGCAAAAAGGACGTATTGCTTGGTGGGGAAAGCATGTTCTTACCTATTGACGGAGATGCATATTCACTTTCGTTTGCATTTACGCCAAATACATTTAACGGCACGTTGACGATTAGCGGATTTGTTGGCAGTGCTACTTCAAGCAACGGAATAAAAGTAACCTTAAACAACAATAAAATAACAATCGGTTTATCGAGTGTAAATTATACTTTTATTAACGGGGCAATGTATGACGTTGAAGTTGGCTTTGTTAACCTTTACAACGGCAATACAACATATGCTTTTGTTATTATTGATGGGCAAACCGTTGTTTGGGAATTTGTAGAAACAAAAGATAGAGATTCTGGAAACGTTCTTATTTCTGCTAATTCAACAGGTGATAAATTTACTTTTGGTATAGTTTCGACGTTAGACACGTCTGCAAAAAATGAGTGGGCACTTGGTAACAAAGACGTAACTGCTACCTTTAACTATGATTTGAAAAATAGTGAGTATGGTGCTAACAACTGGTATTACGGCGCAGTTACCGAATATACTAATTTGGCTGACAACAACTCATATTTACAAGCAGAAGGTTTTTGGATTAAACAAGATTACTACAATATGAATTTCCGCCCCTTGTTCTATCAAACTGTTCCAAATGCAATAAATCCATCTATAAATTTAGGTTATTATTCTGGCGATTTTATGATGGCTTCGCATGCAGTTCATAGTATTAAAGCGGATACTACGACAGGAAATTATAATCGTTTTGCTAACTATGACTATCAAGGGCTTGTTTATACGTTTACCGATTTAGAAACGGGTAATTATTTCAACTTAAAAGTTTATAGTAAGGTTTCGGCAAGTGATTCAACCTTGCAACGTGGTTACATTCAAATATCTTATAATGGCGGTGATTATTCTGCTGATAAGTTAACGTATTACTATTTTGGTGGACAATATAGACAAGGAGCAGGCAATGCGTCAACAGAAACTTTCCACTTTTTAAATATTAAATACGACAAAGATTCAAACAGTATAAAGCATAGTACAAAATTATCTAACGAAATTAAATTAAGCGAACTTGGTATTCCTGCTTTTAACAATTATAAAGTGGATATGGAGTTTTTAAGCGTTAGAGATGGCAGAACTGCTGGCTTAATGGTTTACTATTTGAACGGTTATGATTTAACTACTATAGAATCAAAAGAAGATTTAGAATCTAACGAAAACGTATTGTATATTAAATCAAATAATTTTGAAGTAGCATCAGGCGCAAGCATAAGTGTAGACGACATAGTTGGAGTGTATAATTCGGCAAGCGGAGAGGTTGAAAAAGACTTCGCTATAACCATAAAGGACACGGCTCAAAATCAAGTTTCATTAGTAGACAAGAAATTTGTAGCTTTGGCTGGAAAGTATAACGTTGTGGCGACATTAGGAACTAATACACTTTCATTTATGATTAATATATCTATAACGTAGAGGAAAAGTTAATGAAAAGCAACGACATATATGATATAATAATTCAAGCAGGTCAATCCAATGCAGAAGGAATGGGGCGTGGGGACGTTTCTAATGAATACGTTCCCAACCAGAACGTTCTTTATCTAAATGTTGAAAAAAAGGTTGAGCATAAACCAGAGGCGGTTGTAGTTACATATTATGAAAAACCTTTTCAAATTAGTGTAGCTCAAGAAAGACAAGTTGCGGGTATTCCTATCGGTGATTTTTCTTTGTCATTTGCGAGAAAGTACGTAGAAAATGGTTTGCTTGAAAACAACAGAAAGCTTTTAATAATTAGGGCAGGTATTGGAGGAACAGGCTTTAAGAAGGGGAATTGGGGCGTAAAAGACCAACTTTATTTGAAAATGCGTGAAATGGTTGATTATGCGCTTTCTCTTAACAAAGGGAATCGTGTAGTTGGATTTTTATGGCATCAAGGAGAGCACGACGCTTTTGAAAAAAACGCACCAGAAATTTTTGAAAAACAACTTTTTGAGATGTTTGCATCAATAAGAGAAAACTACGGTGATATGCCTATTATAGCGGGTGATTTTGTTAGCGAGTGGAAACAAAAAAATATAGAAATATGCGAACCTATTGTTGATAAAATAAAAGCTGTATTAAAAAGTCTTGGCAAAACGGCTTTTGTTGAAACAGCGGATTTATTATCAAATAATCAAAAAACGGGTAATAACGACGATATACATTTCTGTAGAGAGTCGTTATATGTATTAGGCGAAAGGTATTTTAATAAATACTTGGCAATAAAAAATATATAAATTAAAGGTAAATATATGTACGGATTAAAAAGAACGGATTACGATAAGAAAGTATACGAAGAAGAATTGCAAGAATTTTTACCAGATAAAATTGTAGATACACACACGCATGTGTTTTTGCCGGAACATAGAATAATTAAAACTGGGAACATTTCAAGCAAGTGGACTAATTACGTTTACGACGAATGTAGTATTGAAAATTTAGAGCAAACTTATTTAGATATTTTCCCTGATAAAAAGACGATACCCGTGATATTTGGTACTCCTAGTGGACACGTTCCGGAGAGTAACGAATACATATCTAAAATAACTAAAAAAACAGGAATTCCCGCTCTTTTTATGAATAAATATGGCGACAGTGCGGAATTTATCGAGAAGTCTGTTATTGAAGGTGGTTTTCAAGGACTAAAACCGTATTTAAATAGTTGTAATCCGAACGTTGTTGGTGCTTACGCTGATATATTTGATTTTTTACCAGAAGAACATTTAAAAGTTTGCGATAAGTATGGATGGAAGGTTGTTTTACATATTTCAAAAAACGACAGGTTGAGAAACCCAACTAATATAAAACAATTGATAGAGATAGAACAGAAATATCCAAATGTAAAATTGATAGTCGCGCATATAGGAAGAGCATATTGTCCAGAAGATTTAGGTGATGCGTTAGAAACCTTACAAAAGAACACCAAAAATATGATGTTTGATTTTTCTGCTAATACTTATTCTTATGCAATAGAAAAATGTATAGCTTTGATGGGTAGTAATAGAGTAATGTTTGGAACGGATATGCCAATAACCAAGATGAGAATGTATAGGGTTACAGAAAATGGCAATTACGTTAACGTTGTTCCCGCTGGAATGTATGGAGACGTTTCTAACGACGTGCATATGCGAGAAACAACGGAAAAAGATATTACGATATTTACTTATGAAATTCTTCGCGCATTTAAAAAAGCAGCTCAAAAATTAGGGCTAACAAAAGAAGACGTGGCAAAAATAATGTATAAAAACGCAGTTGAGTTATATAATATTAATTTTTAATTATTATTAATAAAAAAGTGTTACATTATATTTTACTAATGGAGTAATTTACAGGTTTTATTAACAATTTACACATAAGTAATTTGTTTACTTTAACTAAACTTAGATATTATGAGAATAACTGATATTGATAAAAATTTAATCCAAGAAGGCATTGAAAAGGACACTAATTGGATTAGTGCTTTTAGTATGCTGTTTAGTATCCATGGGGTGTCGTATGACAATATGGAAAAATGCTTTATTCGCATGTCATTAGAAACTGCAAATCAATTGAGCGATAGAATAAAAGCATTAAACAAATATACCGCTGGCGGTAGAATTCGTTTTAAAACTAATTCAGATTTTGTTTGTATTAAATATATAACCACGACGGACGGCTGGATGGCACATATGCCACTTACAGGTTCTCACGGTTTTTCGGTTTATGAAAATAAAAAGTTTTGTGGGAAAATATCCCCATCCATTGATTTGATGAAAGCGTCAGACCTTGTTTGTTGTGAGGGTAAAGTATGGTTTTTAACCAAGGGTGTTAAAGACGTTGAAATATATTTCCCATTATACGCTTGTGTTAAAGAACTATTTTTAAGTTTTTCCGACGGCTGTGAAATTTTGCAAGCCGATAATTACGCAAATGGTAAAATTATATATTACGGATCTTCAATAACGCAGGGTGGATGTGCATCAAGACCAGGTAACGATTATCAGTCGTATATTGAAAGGTGGACGAACACTGATTTTATAAATTTAGGTTTTGCTGGTAATGCAAAGGGAGAACAAGAGATTGCTGAATATATTGTGAGTTTAAGTCCCGAAACGGTTGTTATAGATTATGACCACAATGCTCCAAACGCAAGTTATTTAGCGGAAACTCATTATACTTTTTATCAAACGATTAGAAGGGGCTTGCCAAATGCGTTGATTGTTTTAAT